>CAYWKR010000111.1:0-6583 GCA_964458785.1 uncultured Bifidobacterium sp.
CCAGTAACAGGGCCTTAGCCTGGCTGGAGAATACCCACATGATGCATCTTTTGCCATGTCGTGCTCTTCCCGATGCATCATGTGGGTATTCTCCAGCCAGGCTAAGGCCCTGTTACTGGCATCATATTCAACAGGCAAAGTGATTACGGAAAAAATGGTTGACAACGAAAACAACAGGATACCAATCAGAAAAATGGTCTGATTGCCATGACCAAAACCCATGACTCCCAAACCGGCTAAAATCACCCATTGGGAAAGATTGGTTCCGATTTGAACAGCGGGTACCATTTTACTTCTCATCTGAAGCATACTGTATTGCGTAGCATGTTGCACCGCATGTCCACATTCATGGGCCGCAACAGAAGCCGAGCTGATGGTACGCCCTTCATAGACCTCCTGACTGAGATTCACCGTTTTATTTGCCGGGTTATAATGATCCGATAAAAAACCGGGTGTACTAATTACCTGAACATCATAAATTCCATGGTCGTGCAGCATTTTTTCGGCTATCTCCCGGCCACTGAGCCCATTCGATAAGGGAACTTGTCCGTATTGCTGAAATTTCGATTTCAACCGGTTGCTGACCAACATTCCAATCAGAAACATTACACCGGCGATGAGGTAATACCCTCCATAAAATGACATCATGATACTTTTTTCTGCTTTTCGATCAAATATAAGCCCAATCGCTATTTGGGGGCATTTTAAGACTTTTTGACTTGTTTTTTAGCCTAATATGTGCCATTTTTTCTTATTTAGGGTATTATGAAATGTAAAATTTTTTAAGTTTCGAACTATATTTTTTTGAAATCAAAATCGCAGGCTGTACTTTAGCAATGAATTTTATGGGTTAGTAAGAAACGGGCTATCAGAAATGGTAGCCCTTTCTTTTTTCCTCTTACTGAACTGATGAACTGTTTGAAATCATCGGATGAATAAAATTCTTCGTGGATAAAAAGCAATTCATCTTCGGATTCAATTCTTCCATCCCAATTACTTTTGATCATCCTGAGTGAAAACACAAACATCATTTTTCTGTCAACAATGTGGTAACGAAAGTCCGAAGTGGCAAGGTAAATGTCCATACTGCCACGCATGGAATACACTGGTGGAAGAAATCAAAGTAAAATCTAAAAAAAGCGATTCCCGTACTTTGGGTTTTGATTCTGCAGAACCTAAACAATCACTGCTGCTTGAAGAAATTGAAGGCACAGACTTACCCCGTATTCTCACTGCCGATCCGGAATTAAACCGCGTATTGGGAGGGGGGCTGGTACCGGGCTCAGTAATTCTTGTGGCCGGTGAACCAGGTATCGGGAAGAGCACCTTGTTTTTACAAGACTCGCTGATGATGACATCTACCCGGGTTTTATATGTGAGTGGTGAAGAAAGTTTGCAGCAAATAAAACTAAGGGCACAACGATTACAGTTAAAGAACAACGACTTTTATCTTTTTACAACTACACAAACAACGGCTTTACTGAATGAAGTAAAACGACTGAAGCCCGGTCTCCTGATTATCGATTCTATTCAGACATTAGAATCATCGTCGGTTGAAAGTGCGCCAGGTAGTGTAAGTCAGGTTCGGGAATGTACCGCCGAAATTGTACGCTATGCCAAATCGCAGCATGTTCCGGTTATTATTATAGGCCATATCACTAAAGATGGCACTATTGCGGGACCCAAAGTACTGGAACATATGGTGGATACTGTTTTACAGTTCGAAGGCGACCGCCACTATGCATACCGGATATTGCGCAGTACAAAAAATCGGTTTGGCAACAGTCAGGAAATGGGGATTTATGAAATGAGCGAGCGGGGATTACGACCGGTGACCAACCCATCGGAAATGTTGATAACAACACGTGACGATAATCCCAGCGGCATAGCCATTGCAACTACGTTAGAAGGTGCCCGGCCGCTGTTAATCGAAACACAAGCTTTGGTAACGCAGGCAGTCTATGGAACCCCTCAACGAACACTCAGTGGCATAGACCTTCGACGATTACAGTTGCTATTAGCCGTTCTTGAAAAAAGAGGTGGTTTTCACTTTGGCAATAAAGATGTATTTCTGAATCTAGCTGGAGGCATCCGGGTAGAAGATCCTGCCCTTGATTTGAGTATAGTAGCGGCGTTGTTATCATCATATGAAGACAAAGCCATAGCTCCTGGTATATGTTTTAGTGCTGAAGTGGGTTTGAGTGGTGAAATTCGAGCCGTGAACCGGATAGAATTACGTATCCTTGAAGCAGAACGACTTGGGTTTGAAAAAATTTTCCTTTCTACGTATAATAAAAAAGGAATTTCTTCTAAATTCAACATCGAATTGAAGTTCATCTCCGGTATAGAGGAGTTGTATCGTCAGTTGTTTTAAACCAAATACACTATGAAAAACTGGAAACACATCCTGCGTGATGTGGTATCGCTGTTTTATCCGGAAATATGCTATGGCTGCGGCCAGTCCCTGCTCGAACGGAATAAAACAATCTGCTTTCAATGTCGCCATGCACTCGTACCAACCCATTATCCAGAATCATCAGACAATCCGGTATTTCGCCGCTTTCTGGGGCGTACCCATTTTCAACAGGCCGCTTCGGTATACTACTTCCATAAGGAAAGTCCGATTCAATATCTGTTACATGCTCTCAAATACAGTGGTCAAACCCGTTTGGGTTATGATTTAGGAACGCTCATGGGGAACGAATGCGCAAACTGTTCATGGATTAGTGAAGCAGATCTTTTAATCCCGGTTCCATTGGCAGCGAAAAAACAAAGACAACGGGGATATAATCAAAGTGAATACCTGACTGCAGGGTTAGCCAATACCCTGAATCTGAAATGGAGTAGTCAGGTGGTTATACGAAGCCGGTATACTCAAAGTCAAACAAGAATGAATATCGAAGAACGAATGAAGAATATGCAAAATGCCTTTGCGGTGACTCATCCAGCCATGCTAAAAGATAAACGAATTATCCTGATCGACGATGTAATGACCACTGGGGCTACCCTCGAATCTCTGGCAAACTGTATTCTTCAATATCCTGTCCATTCTGTCTCGGCTTTGACCCTGGCCTGTGCAATAGATTAGTCTGCTTTACGTTACATTTGTCGGCCATGCATCATCGTTTGGATAAAAAATTTGGTACCATTTGTAATCTTCTTCTGGCAGGTTCCCTACTGGCCTTCTTTTTTTCGTTTTCATCGTGTCGGAAAGATTCATTTTTAAAAGAAGGTGGCGATCTCTCGTTCTCAACCGATACGCTTCGTTTCGATACTGTATTTACCAGTGTGGGCAGTGTTACCCGTTCGTTTAAAATTTATAATACCAATAACCAGCGTATTCGTTTAACCGAAGTTCGTTTAAAAGGCGGTACGGCTTCACCCTATTACATGAATGTGAATGGAGAACCGGGTAAAATCATCCGCGACATGGATATTCAGCCTAATGATAGTATTTATGTTTTTGTGGCCATAACTATCAATCCTACCTCGGGTGTAAATCCGTTTCTTGTAGAAGATGCCGTGCAGGTTACATTAAATGGAATTCAACATGAAGTGCCACTCGAAGCATACGGACAGGATGCACATTATATCACCGACTCGCTGCTGAGTTCACAAACATGGATCAACGATAAGCCCTATGTGATTGTTCATTCTGCTTTGGTAGATACTGGCGAAACACTGACCATTCAGAAAGGTTGCCGCATTTATATGCATCAGGATTCGAAATTGTATGTGGCTGGCACCCTGCTGGTCTTTGGTACAAAATCTGATTCAGTAATATTCCAGGGCGACCGCCTGGATAGGGATTACTTCGGATATAAAGATTATCCCGGGGAATGGAGAGGAATTGATTTTCTGGAAACCAGTACTTCATCTCGCATCAATTATGCCATAATAAAAAATGGCGGATTAACGGATGCGGCCTTGTTAATGCGACCAGCCAATACCTTCGATATCAATAATCCCAATCTGGATCTGAAAAATACCATCATAGCCAATTCAGCCGGTTTTGGGTTGGTTGCATTTCATTCCTATGTAACTGCCACCAATTGCCTCATTCACACCTGTGGTGCACAAAATATCGGGGTACTGGAAGGAGGAACCTACCGGTTTGATTTCTGTACATTAGCGACCTATGGCGGAACCGGCATTAATCATTCGCAACAAAGTACGGTTGCCTTGTTGAACTACCGCGATACCAGTTTAACAGGCTATATCGGTAATAATCTGGACGCTGCCTTTAATAACTGTTTAATTTATGGTCCGCTGGATGATGAACTAATTTGCGGTAAAAAACAGGAATGGAACTATAATGTGAGTTTTACCCATTGCCTCTTGAAACGAAAAACAGACCTGAGTCCATTTGCTGTTTTGAACAATTCTATTTTCAATACAGACCCTGAATTCAAAGATTATTATAAATGGGATTTTCATCCATTGGGAACTTCTCCGGTGAAAGCAGCCGGATTCTCCATCGCTTCTGTGATCGACGATCTTGATGGGAATCCAAGACCTGCTATACCAAGTATAGGTTGTTATGAAGCTCCTTAGGGAGAAAGAACATAAATGAAGTCGGCCACATTCGTTTCTACTATAGGATAGTCGAGCAAATCTACATTTCCATCGCCGTTGATATCGGTTGTCATATACCCATAGGCAAAAGAATTAATATCATTCTCTACCTCTAACAAATCTATGAGATCTACATTGGCATCCTGATTGATTTCTCCGCTAAACAATGCATACACTCCGGATTCCACTTCTGTTTCATTAGCACCAAAGATGAGCGAAGGATCTATACTTATATCAATCAGGTAAGCAGTATTCAGCCACAAGGGTTCCGAAATCCACGTTTCCACTGTATTCCGGTGTTTAATCACCATATAGTAATAATCAACCGGAGCTGTGAAGGTACATGTCACATTGCCATTGGTCATCAACGCTGCTCTTTTCTTCTCTACCAATGTATAGGGTGGAATAAGCCCTCTCAATTCAATATCTACTGAGTCACACAGCAAAACATTAGAACTCACTCCCTGATTATACAATACTGGTCTCATGGTTTCTGATCCATTATAATATCCCTGAAGGAATAAGCGAAAGTTCAAAGTGATCGGGTTACAATTATATACCTGTACAGTTACCAGATTACTGCCTGCTTCATATCCCGCAGCTACTAATTCACATCCAACCAAATCGCCATTATTCCAAACCGACGCAGTGAAGGTAGAATCGTTGCCATTCTGAACTGTAACTCCATTTACTTTCCAGCGGTAGGTCACACCGGGGCTGATATTTGTGGCAGTTGCTGTAAACATGATACTACTGCTTGCACAAACCGGGAACTGCGTGGTGGTTTGTATCTGCACCTGCATCAGGTTATTTTGAAAAATGGCTTTTGCTTTCTGGAACGCATGATTACCGACTGATTCACCAATCAGTCGCCCGGGCATATCATCAAACGGAGGATGTATTCCACCCCAAATTCGCGATAAACTTGCCTGATCAGATGCATCCTTATAAGTAGCCCATTGCAATTTTATTTCTGTGGTTGGACCGGGTTCGAAAACCAGATAATTACTGTAGGCAGGAATAATATATTCACCCATACCGCCCGGAAAATATGGAGTACCGGTAAGCGCTGTCATGGTAACAGCTCCAGCACGTGAATAGGTAGAATGTCCTGAAACATAACCGGCAAAAGGTGGCGTCACGAAGGTTTGCCGTTGGTAGGGCATCCAATTTTCTGCTAAAATCCATCCTACACCTGCTGCATTGAGCGGGGTACTTCCGGAATAAGTAATAGCTGAAAATCCCTTCCAGGCTTTCAGTTTGATTTTGTTCAGATTTCCTCCAGCTGCCAATGGGTCACCTGCAGTTACTAATTCCACATAACCCGGCACAAGGGGCAAACCACCCGGATGATAGGAAGGAAGCGATGGATTGGAACACTGTCCCAATGCTGCCATTTTTCGAATCATAGAAAAAGGACGCGGTGAATCGTACCAACACTTGATACCCCAACAGGCAATGGCAGCATCGTGCATGGCGCCGCCCAGACTAAGATATCCTTTCACATCCCATTCCAGATCCGATAAAACCGGCCCCACCCCTTCATACTTTTTCTGAAAACCGGGATAATCACTAACCATGTTAAAAAGTACATACCAGTGCCCCGGAGGTGTTTCCGAAGTGGGTCCATCGGCCCAAAACTGAGAAATAACCCGAGTAAAATCGCCCTTTTTCACTAAATGTGGAGTATACGGCATTCCGGTAACCGGATTCAACGCATATCCGCTTCCAGGTTGACCGCCACCCAGAAAATTATAGAAACCTTGTAGCCCACTTAAGGTATTGGGATAATATGGGCAGTTACCAAGCGATTGAGGAGATACATCGATCATCGTAGTATCTGACGGATCCAGATGCGACGACCATATAGCCACCATTTCATGTCCCCACTTGAAGAACTGACTCATGGTATCATTTACATCCGTTACATTCAATTGAGGTGGCGTGCCGGGATCGTAATAGGTGGGCCAGTCATATCCATTGCGACTATGATGAATGGCCGATGACT
>CAYWKR010000112.1:0-6581 GCA_964458785.1 uncultured Bifidobacterium sp.
TTCCAGGCCTGTTTATTCTGAAGAATCAACCCGGCATCATGCAGGGTCATTTCGTTTCCTGGTTTCATGCAGATAGGTTCGGTAACAAGATACAACGAAGGGGTGGAATGCAGGAATGGAATCAGGCATATACCTGTATTTCCTGATACAGGGTATCGCGTTCCACCGGAATACGCCCGGCCTGCCGTATCAGGGTACAAAGTTCTTCTGTACTCAAAGCCGGATTTTGTTCTTCGCTTCCCGCCATAGAATAAATTTTTGTGCTGTCATCAATCGTGCCGTCCAGATCATCTACCCCCATATTCAGCATCAGTTGAGCGCGTTCGCGACCCAGCATAGGCCAGTAGGCTTTCAAATGGGCCACATTATCCATGAAAATACGCGCCACGGCATACATCTTCATGTCTTCAATCAGCGTACTTTCTTTAACGGCATGCATGTCGTTGTCTTTATTTCTGAACTTCAGCGGAATAAAGCAATTGAATCCACCGGTTTCATCCTGCAGATCACGCAATTGCTGCATATGATCGATCCGGTCTTCATACGATTCAATATGACCATAGAGCATGGTGGCATTTGAGTGCATTCCCAATCGGTGCGCAGTGGCATGAATATCGAGCCAACCGGCTCCATCTACTTTGTCGGCACAAATCTGTTCACGAATAGTGGGTGCAAATATCTCTGCACCACCACCTGGCAAACTTTGTAATCCCGCCTCTTTCAGTTTAAGCAAACCTTCTTCCCGTGTGCATTTCGCTTTACGAAACATATAATCCAGTTCAACGGCCGTAAATCCTTTCAAGTGAAGATCGGGACGGTACGCATGAATCTGGCGAAGCAGTTCACAGAAAAAATCCAGATCTAACTTGGGATGAACACCCCCTACAATATGTACTTCAGTAACTGGAATTCCATCGTACTTTTTCACCCGGTCCATCATCTGTTCTATGGATAGTTCCCATCCTTCTTCACGGTTTTTATACAAGCGCGAATACGAACAAAAGGCGCAACTGAATACACAAACATTGGTGGGTTCAATATGAAAATTGCGGTTGAAGAACGTTTTATGTCCATGTTTTTTTTCACGGATGGCATTGGCCAGCATGCCTAAAAAACCGGGTTCCCCTTCCTGAAATAAAGTCAATGCTTCTGCCGCCTGTATGCGTTCTCCGCGAAGTATTTTATCGGCAAGTGAACGAAAAGAACCGGGTATACTATTATGTTGCAACAGGGGCTCGGTTGAAGTAGTAAAATTCATGACAGCAAATGTACTTTTTTTAATAGCCGGTCAGACTTCTCAGCCAGGTATTTCTCAGTATCCATTCCAACGCCAGCAATCCTATGGCCATGAGGGCATAGGGGAGATAGAGTTCGGCATAGCGTTTAAAACTGCTGACTTCGATACGTGTTTTTTCCATGCGGTCTATTTCATGGTATACCTTCGAGAGGCCGGAATTGTCGGTGGCCCTGAAATATTTACCACCGGTTTCCAGTGAAATTTTCCGAAGTAAGGCTTCATCGATCTGAACCGGCATCTGTTGCATAGAGGTATTCCCAAACTGATCCTTCACCGGATAAGGAGCGGTACCCATACTACCCACGCCTATGGTATACACCCTTATTTTATAGGCTTTGGCTATTTCCAGCGCGGTGACAGGATCTATTAATCCTGAATTATTTACCCCATCGGTGAGCAGAATAATCACCTTCGATTTGGCACGACTGCTTCTGAGACGTTCCACCGCAGTAGCCAGTCCCATTCCTATAGCCGTTCCATCTTCCAGTAATCCGCTCCGCACATGTTCCAGTTGTTCCTGCAAAACGTTTTGGTCGGTAGTGAGCGGACATTGGGTGAAACTCTCACCCGAGAAAATGACCAACCCAATCCGGTCTGTCGGACGATCGGAAATAAAATTACGGGCTACTTTTTTGGCTGCTTCGATCCGGTTGGGACGAAAATCTTCAGCCAGCATAGACCCCGAGATGTCCAGACTCATCACAATATCAATTCCTTCACTATTTACCTGTTCATTCACGCGGCTGTTTTGTGGACGGGCCAGGGCAATGATCAGAAAAATCAAAGCAAGGATACGGAGCAGCGGAAGCCATTTACGGGCTTGTAATCCAAAACCGGCGTTGGAAGCCGGAACCCGTTGTATGGAGGAAAGCTGTAAACGAACCTGCCGTTTCTGCTTAAACCTGAATTGCCACCATAGCAGGAAAGGAAGGATCAGCAACAGCCAAAAGAATTGCGGATGCGCAAAGGTGATATGGTTGAAATCAAAATACTTCATCATGCTTTGCTTTCATTCGTTGCATCGGCAAGCGGAACTAAGGTGGGTTTTATTTTCTTATACGACTCTTCAATGATTTCGATGGCATAACGCATACTTTGTTCATGTTCTTCGGCGCTGGGATGTCCCTTGGCAAATTTTACCATATCAGAACGTTCCAGTACGTCACGAAGCAATGGTCTGCACGTATTTAGAAATTTATTCCGCTTCACCTGTTGCATAATTTCTGTACTCGTTTTTTCAAAACAATCGATCCCGAATTGCTCACCCAGATAGGAACGGATTATATCGGTGAGTTGTGTATGATATTCCTTATCACGCCCTTGCTGCCATAAGGTTTGTTCTTCCAACTGGTTTAAAAGTTCCAGTGCTTTTTCATGGGGTAATAATATCTTTTCCGGTGCTGCAGGTCCGGTTGGCTTTTTTCTTCGTTTGAAATAATACCAAAGCAGGAAGCCGATGAACCCAAGAATTAAAACAATGGCCAGTGCGTATAATAGAATCTGTGTAAGAGGTAATGCCGCCTTCCGGATGCCAAAAATGGGTTTGAAGGGTTGTGCAGTATCTACCTGAATAGTATTGACTTTTAAAAGAAAGGAATCGCTTAAAAGATCCGTTATGGTATCGCCTTGAAGGGAACGAGCCGAAAAAGCAAAGGGTGGGATTTTCCATTGCCCTGAATCGAAGCAGGTCAACGTAAGTTCCTGTTTAAAGGTATTGAAGTCGCGTCCGGAAATAGTATCGATCCGTGAACGTTGAACAATTTCCACATGGTTAAACGTATCAGGAAATACAGGAAAAGTTACACTGTATAGTTGTGGATTGTATTCCAGTGTAAACGATAGATGTACCTGATCGCCAATGACTACTTGTGAGGAATCGAGTCTTGTTTTTAAATGAGGTGATTGTGCCTGTGCAGAAATTGGAATGCAGGCAAGCAGTCCACAAGCAACGAAAAGAAGTATGTTCATTACCCGTTTCATCTTCTGGTTTTAAAAAACAATTGAAGTTTTTTTACATAATCGTCTTGTGTGGAAACGGGTACATAACTGGCGCCGCATCGATTGAACACCGATTTGATCTCCTGCTCGGCCTGCAAAAATTGTGAGGCATATTTAGTACGAAATGAAGAGCTGTGTGTATCAATCCATTTGTATTGTCCGGCTTCGGCATCAAATACTTCCAGCAGTCCAATATCGGGCATCGACGTATCCATCGGATCATGCACATGGACCCCTATCACATCGTGTTTGCGGGTAGATACCTGCAGGGATTCTTTGAACGGTGTACTGATAAAATCGCTCATAAGAAAGGCGATGCTTCGTTTTTTTGAAACATTATTCAGAAATTTCAATGCCACTGCAATATCAGTCTGCGCCTGTGGATGAGGTTCCATGGTAATCAGTTCCCGGATAATGAAGAGTATATGCGATTTCCCTTTCTTGGGTGGAATGAAGCGTTCGATTTTATCACTAAAAAAAATAACACCTACTTTATCGTTATTGCTGATGGCACTGAACGAGAGAACAGCACAAAGTTCTGTAATCAGTTCACGTTTACTGAGTGCAGTACCAAACAGCGAACTGGCACTGATATCAACCAGTAACATCAGAATCAGTTCTCGTTCTTCTTCAAATACTTTAATATGAGGTACACGGGTACGAGCTGTTACATTCCAGTCGATATTGCGTACATCATCCCCATAGGCATATTCACGCACTTCACTAAAACTCATACCACGGCCCTTGAAGGCACTGTGGTATTCGCCACCAAAAATATGATTACTGAGTCCGCGGGTGCGAATCTCAATTTGTCGTACTTTTTTGAGGATGTCTTGGGTGGTCATTAGTAGATGTTAGGTGACAGAGGTTAGATGTTAGGAGACAGAGGTTAGATGTTAGGTGGGTTGAATTTATTTGCGAAAAAGTGATAGGTCTGTTAGCATTTTTAGATGTTAGGAGAGTTGCGAAGTGGTTTTAATTTATTTTCGAAATAATTGATAAGTCCATTAAGCATTTTTATACACTCGGTTATTTTTTCGGCGATGGAATTCAGCGTATTAATTTTCAAATAATTCAGTTCATTAGATAATATTAGTAAAGTTTCTAATTCGTAGAGGGAACCTCTGGAGATATGAAGAAATTGCAGGGTATCTCTTGTATGATTTCTGCCATGCCCTTCTGCGATATTGGCGGGAACAGAAATACTTGCTCGTCTAATCTGACTAATGAGGCCGTATTTTTCTTCAGTAGGAAATGAATTTGATGCTCGATAAATATCCAAAACAATTTCCTTCGATTTCTTCCAAACTTCTAACTCTTGATACGACTTCATTTCAATTATTATTTTTCATTTCTGTCACCTAACATCTGTCACCTAACAACTGTCCTCTAACATCTGCCCTCTAACATCTATCCTCTACGGCACCTCTACTGCATTCAGAATTTCACTCACAATCATTTCACTGTTCATATTCTCGGCTTCTGCTTCATAGGTAAGTCCTACCCGGTGACGCATCACATCCATACAAATCGCCCGTACATCTTCAGGTATCACATACCCCCGGCGTTTGATGAAGGCATAGGCTTTCGAGGCCATAGCCAGATTGATACTGGCACGTGGTGATGCACCATAAGCTATCAATGGTTTCAGTTTGCCCAGTTTGTATTGATCTGGAACACGGGTAGCGAATACAATATCGAGGATATACTTTTCAATTTTTTCATCCATATACACTTCCCTTACCAGGTTGCGGGCATCCAGAATATCCTGCGGTTTTATCACCGGCTGAATTTTGGGCATGCCGGCGGGATTAATGTTTTGCCGGATGATCATTCGTTCCTCTTCCATTTGCGGATACCCCACTACAATCTTCAGCATAAAACGATCTACTTGCGCTTCGGGTAATGGATACGTTCCTTCCTGTTCAATCGGGTTTTGTGTAGCCAATACTAAAAAGGGTTCTTCCAGTGGATAGGTTTGTTCACCCAGTGAGATTTGCTTTTCCTGCATAGCTTCAAGCAGGGCACTCTGTACTTTGGCCGGGGCGCGGTTAATTTCATCGGCCAGAATAAAGTTGGCAAAAATGGGTCCCTTTTTTACCTGAAACTGATTTTGCTGCTGATTATAAATCATGGTTCCCACGATATCGGCGGGCAACAGATCCGGGGTAAACTGAATACGGGCAAACTTTCCGTTGATGGCAGTGGCCAGTGTTTTAATGGCGAGGGTTTTTGCGAGACCCGGAACCCCTTCGAGCAATACATGCCCCTGAGCGAGTAGTCCGATCAGGAGACGTTCGAGCATGTATTTTTGTCCAACAATCGATTTATTCATTTCCAGATTCAGCATTTCAATAAATGCACTCTTCTGGTTGATGCGTTCGTTGAGTTCGCGGATATCGAGGGTATGGTTTTCCATAACTATTTTTTCGTGGCCCAAAAGTATAGTGGCCCACCTCAAACGGGTAGTTAAAAAAATTTAAATCTTAGTGAACCGATAAACAGTACGAATACAACCGTGCCGGCGTTTTACTTCCGTTGTTGTTTCATTTTTTCCTGTTGCTGCTTTTGCATCTCCATCATACGCGCCATGAATTTGTTTTCTTTGGGCGCTTCACTTTTTTTAGCCTGAATTTGTTCGTGAATTTTCTTTGAATCGATAATGTAATTCTGAATCACGAATTGTAATCCAAGGGTAATCACATTCGAAACAAAATAGTAATAGGTTAAGGCGGCGGGCAGTTTATTGAAGATACCCAGGAACATCACCGGCATAATGAAAGGAAGGTATTTCATCATCGGATTGTTCTGATCCTGTCCGGCCATATTATTCATACTGTACAGCGACAGCAGCAAACTGGTAATCACGAACAAGAGAGTGAATAAACTTACATGGTTCCCATAAAAAGGAATATTGAACGGAAGATTCACGATAGAATCATAGGTGGACAAATCCTTAGCCCAGAGAAAAGACGATTGTCTGAGTTCGATGGCATGCGGAAAGAAAGAGAGCAGGGCAAAGAAAACCGGTAACTGCAGTAAAGCGGGTAAACAGCCGCCAAGCGGATTCACCCCGGCCTGACGATAGAGTTTCATCTGTTCTACCCCAAAAGTTTGTTTATCGTCACCATATTTCTCCCGAAGAGCATCCAGGTCGGGTTTCAGGGCTTTCATTTTTGCACTGGAAACATAACTTTTATAAGTAAAGGGCGACATCAGCAGGCGAATAATGAAGGTGAGTAATAAAATCACCATACCGTATGAACTGAATACCCGGGAAAGCATA
>CAYWKR010000113.1:0-6578 GCA_964458785.1 uncultured Bifidobacterium sp.
GTTTTCATCCGCGTGCAGAGCTGCTCCCTTCACATATTGTATTAATTCCTCAGTATCGGTAATGCTATCCTGTGTTGGAATATAACCATATCCCCGGTACGCATAGTTTTGTATCCATACGAAACCCAGTTCATCTGCCTTGCGTCCTTTTTCCAGAATAATAAAATGAGGTTGATCATAACGATGTGGTTTAAGAAGCTTTTCTACCCTTTCATTATACTCTTTCGGGCTTTCTTCCTGAACACAAATGCCGTTACATTTTTTTATCTGATAATGAAAGCAGGGTCCCTGACTGTCGGTGAGTCCGCAATATTTCTGACATAATATTTGCTCATCCATCCATTGTTCCAAACGCTCTCTGGCTGATGCATAATTGGTAAAATTCAGCAACGCTTCACGGTCATCCCGGTACGGAATTATTTCAAGTAGTTGAATTCCATCTTCATCGGTACAGGTAATGATGCTGTGCGTAAACACATCTTTTTTCCGTTGGCGGTTATAGGTTGGTTTATGTTTTTTTATTTCTGCTGATTCCAGAAGCAGGGAAATCAATTCTCCGCCGGTTTCAACATAATCCACATCATATAATTCGTGGAGTAATTGTTTTGTTTTCTTCAGATCGGTATTATAATGCGATAAGGCACGCTGATACATATTCAGACTTTTGCCTATATACAGGATTTCTTTTTTCTGATTCAGAAAATAATAAACACCCGTGGTTTCAGGCAACTTGTCGAGAATATATTTTTTAATAGCCTGTGTTCGCGTACTCATGATTTGTAGCAGGGAGCTACTTTTAAATTCTTTGCTTTGTGTTTTCAGTTGAAGCAAGAGATCTAATAATTTTCCGGTAGCGATGGCATCTCCTTCGGCACGGTGGCGGTTTTGAATTTCAATTCCCAATTCAGCACATAAATTACCCAAACTATATGATCTGCGCCCGGGCAGTAATTTTCTACTCAGGCGTACGGTACATAATGTGTCCCGGCGAAAGGAATAGCCCATGGATGCAAATTCATCACGAATAAAATGGTAGTCGAACGATGAATTATGAGCAACAAATATTTTCCCTTCCGTATAGGAAAGAATTTCGCGGGCCACTTCCTGAAAACGGGGAGCATCTTTCACCATCTCGTTTGTGATTCCGGAAATGTTGGTATAAAATCCGGAGATATGGCATTCGGGATTAATTAAGGTGGAAAATTTATCTATAACAGAAATGCCATCGTGTACCAAAATACAGATATCAATGATTCTTCCTTTGCGAAATGCAAATTTGGCTCCACAGGTTTCTATATCCACAATGGCAAACACATGTTGGATTTAATCGGTAAAAAGTTGTTCTGCTTCTATCAGGCTTTCAGGTTTTCCCACATCTAAAACCAATTCGTGATGCAGGTATCCGGCAATAGTGTGATTTTGTGCTAAACGTAAATACAAATCGATAATGGAAAATCGCCCGCTTTCTTCAATGACAGAAAATATAGCAGGTTCAATTATCTGTACACCACTGAATGCATATTCTTCTACAGGGTTGCTTACACGTGATATTATTTCCTGTTGAAGGGTGATATTTCTCCATCCACATAATTGCATAGCAGCATTAAAGAGTAGAACACGGGAGCTTGTTCGTTTACTGATAGCCAGGGTTGCAATGGATTTTTGTTCCTTGTGGAATTGCAACATATCATGCAATGAAATCCGTGTGAGAATATCAGTATTCATCATCACAAAGGGTTCTGTTCCATTCAGGAATGAAGATGCCTTCAGAAGACCGCCTCCTGTTTCCAGTAATTCAGTTCGTTCATCTGAAATACAGAACCGGACGTTGGGTGTTTTAATCTGTTCAATAAATGTAATAATCTGTTCCGCATGATGGTGCACATTGATTACGATTTCATTTATTCCAAAAGCGGCCAGATAATCGATATTCCGTTGAAGTAGTGATTTTCCGTTTACCTGTGCCAATGCTTTGGGATGAAAATCGGTAAAGGGTTTCAGTCGCGTGCCCAGGCCGGCCGCCAGCAAGAGGGCTTTCATTCGTTACGATTTTCTTTTCTTGGGAACAAGCCATTTTATTTTAACCATATCCACGCGGGTTTCGGATGCGGCCAGTATATCGAATTCGTAGTCGCCAATAATAATTTTCTCTTTTTGTTTCGGAATCGATTCGTGATTTTCGATAATAAAACCAGAAAGTGTTTCGGCGCCATCTTCGGGAAGTGACAATTGAAATTTCTGATTAATGTGGTCTATTTCCAAACGTCCTGAACATATATACTCATTAGCAGAAATCTGACTTTCTACATATTCCTCTACATCATATTCATCTTCAATTTCTCCAAAAATTTCTTCCAGAATATCTTCCATGGTTACGATGCCAGCGGTACCTCCGAACTCATCAATCACCCAAGCAATACTTTTTCGTTCCCGGGTAAACTGATTTAATAAATCGACCACACTCATTGTTTCTGGTACGGTAGGAATCTGATGCATGACCTGTGAAATTTCTTTCGGACTGCGTAAAAAATCAAGATGATGTACATAACCGCATACATGATCGATGGATTTTTCGTACACCAGGATTTTTGAAAGTTTGGTTTCCAGAAAAAGGGTGCGGACATCTTCAATAGAAGTGGAGATGGGAACGGCTTCGATTTCGTTACGGGGAATCAGGCATTCCCTGACTTTAATATGCGACAGGTTCAGCGCATTTTCTAGTAATTCGGTATTGGCATCTTCCTGCTTGTCTTGTCCGGTGCGTAATTGTTTCACAAACTGTTCGAGGTCGATACGTGAAAACACTTGTTTGTGGTCGGTAATCCGCACATTGAATAAATACTTCAGAATAAATTCCGATATACTGACAAAAAACCGGGCAATGGGATAAAGTAAATAATAGAAGAATTGGATAGGAACCGTTAATAATTGCAGTAAGGTTTCGGAGCGTGCGCGGAAGAGGGCCTTGGGTATAAATTCACCTAAAACCAAAACCACCAGCGTGGCCAGCAGGGTATCAAGAAAGAGCCGGGCATATTCGTTGTGCAAATGAATAATTTCGAACAGGCGATCCGTTACTTCCGAAAACAACAAACCATAAAGTACCAGAGTAATATTAATACCTACCAGTGAAGTACCTATGAACGTGGCAGGTTCTTCCATAAAGCGCGAAAGTACCTTGCCGGCATAGGTGCCCTGTTTTCTTTTTAATTCGATATTTAATTTGCTGGTTGAAATAAATGCAATTTCAATTCCGGAGAAAAATCCGATTAAAATAAGGCATAGCACGATCAGCAGGAAGGTGGCCATCATAGAGGTAAAAATAATTTATTCTTGAATAAATGACCGGATCAGTTCAGAACTGTTGGAACAGGCTTCTTCCAAAATGTCGTTTACAACTATATGGTCAAAGTATTTTGAGAATGACATTTCGTGTGATGCTTTTTCGATGCGTTCGCGCAGGCTTTCCGGTGTTTCAGTATTCCGGTTTATCAGACGCTGTTCCAGTATGACCAGATCGGGGGCCTGAATAAAAAGAGTCAGCGCCTGATGGCCATAATGTTTTTTTAATCGAAGAGCACCCTGAACGTCGATGTCAATGAGTGGAATATGACCTTTGTTCCAGATACGTTCTAATTCCGATTTCAGGGTACCGTAGTATTTTCCTTCGTACACCATTTCGAATTCAGCAAATTCGTGCCGGGCTATTTTCCGGGTAAATTCGTCCAGACTTAAAAAGTAGTAATTCACGCCATGCTCTTCACCGTTTCGTGGTTGTCGGGTGCAGGCACTAATGCTAAATTCGAGGTTGGGAAAATGCTGTAACAGGTAACGAACTATGCTTGTTTTCCCGGAACCGGAAGGAGCCGTGATAATTACAAGTTGCCGTTTATCGCTTTCCATTCAGGAAATTAATTGGCCAAAAGCCGCTCCAGATCCTTTTCACTGTCTTCGGCATGATTATACTTACCAATAATAATTCCGTTGGCATCAATCAGAAAACACTGTGGTACAAATTGTACGCCATATTCAGCGGCCGCTTTACTTTGCCAGCCACCTAAATCACTCATATGGTATGGCCATTCCAACTTATCTTTTTTAATGGCTTCAATCCAGGGTTCTTTGGCTTTATCGAGGGAAACACTTACAACAGTAAAGCCGTTTTTGGCTTTCTTGAATTTTTTAGCACTGTATTTCTTGTAAAAGGCTACCAGTCCGGGATTAGACATACGGCACGGACCACACCAGGATGCCCAAAAGTCGAGAAGGACTACCCGCTTATCGCCAATTTCTGAAAGTTTCATCATTTTTCCATCCGGACTTTCATATTGTAAATCGGGTGCTTTCTGTCCGACTTCCATTTTTGTATTCTGGTATTGAGCCTGTGCGTATTGAAGGCCAAATACAGCCAGGAGGAGCAATGTTATTTTCTTCATATAAAAAAATTGAGTACCAAATATAGCAGAAATTGGCAGTGTAAGCATGATTGTATTTGTTTTGGGAATGTGAAAATTTTAGTGTGCTGCCCACTCAATGGTGTTCAGATCAATGCCATCTTTATACATTTCCCAAAGCGGACTCATTTCGCGCAGTTTATGAACTGTTTGTGTAATGGCTTCAATGGTGAAATTAATTTCTTCTTCGGTGGTAAAGCGACTGAGTCCAAAACGGAGTGAACTATGGGCCAAATCATCACCTAATCCTAGAGCTTTCAATACATACGAGGGTTCCAGTGATGCTGAGGTACAGGCACTACCGCTACTCAGTGCAATGTTCTTATTGATTCCCATTAGTAAGCCTTCCCCTTCTACATGTTTAAATGAAATATTGCAAACATGGGGAAGTCGCTGTGTTTTGTGTCCATTCAGGTACGACTCTTCAATTTGAAGCAGTGCATTTTCCAGTTTGTCACGTAAACGTATAATTTGTTCTGTGTCCTTAGTCATTTCGTTTTGGCATATTTCACATGCTTTTCCAAAACCAACAATGCCAGTTACATTTAAGGTTCCACTTCGCATACCGCGTTCGTGTCCGCCACCATCAATTTGGGCTGTTACTTTTACACGTGGATTTTTGCGTCGAACATAGAGGGCGCCAACTCCCTTTGGTCCGTACATTTTATGTGCAGTGAATGCCATCAGGTCTATTCCGTCTTTATTCACGTCTACTGGAATTTTACCTACAGCCTGAACGGCGTCGCTCATTAGCAGAACGCCATGTTTACGGGCAATGGCCGATATTTCACGAATAGGATGAACAGTACCAATTTCATTATTCGCATACATTACCGAAATAAGGATAGTTTTTGGTGTAATCGCTTTTTCCAATTCTGTAAGGTCCAGCATTCCTTCATTGTTAACTGGAAGGTATGTGATTTCAGCGCCAAGTTTTTCGAGATGCTTACACGAATCCAGTACGGCTTTATGTTCGGTGGTGGTTGTAATAATATGATTTCCTTTGGAGGAATACATTTCATACACACCTTTTAATGCGAGATTATCAGCTTCTGTTGCTCCTGATGTGAAGATAATTTCCTTAGGATCGGCTCCAATTAAACGGGCTACCTGTTCACGGGCGTAATCAACGGCTTCTTCGGCTTGCCATCCAAAGGAATGATTACGGGATGCCGCATTGCCAAAGTGCGTAGTGAAATAGGGTAACATGGTTTCCAGCACGCGTGGGTCACAGGGGGTGGTGGCATTATTGTCTAAATAAATTGGAAAATTCATATTGTAGTTTATGTTGCAAATATAGGTTTACTATACTGTGTGTCGTTTTTATTGATTTCCTTTTCCATCGATTTATTTTATTAAGAATTAATATTGTGTCTGATGAAACATATAGAACATATTGGTTTAGCTGTTCATTCTCTTTCGGAAGCTATACCTCGTTTTGAAGCGCTTTTGAATACGGTTTGTTATAAAACAGAAGAAGTGGAGAGTGAGCAGGTTCGAACGGCTTTTTTCAAATTAGGGGAGTCGAAAATTGAATTATTGGAACCTACCCAAAGCCAGTCTGTAATTCATCGTTTTTTAGAGAAGAAGGGAGAAGGTTTTCATCATATGGCCATTGAAGTGGAAGATATTTATCAGGAGATGGCCAGATTGAAGGAGGAGGGTGTACGATTATTAAATGAGGAACCCAAGCAGGGTGCAGATAATAAACTTATTTGTTTTTTGCATCCAAAGGATACGGGGGGTATTCTTTTGGAGCTGTGCCAGCATTTTGTACGCCCCGAATAACAATTGGTTAACACGGCGATTATCGTCCCATATACACAAGAAGAATCTGTATATCCGATGGATTAACCCCGCTAATACGACTTGCTTGTCCAAGTGTAGCAGGTTTAATTTTATTTAATTTTTGTCTTGCTTCGGTAGATAAGGCTTGAATACTTTGGTAATTGAAGTTTTCAGGAATCCTGTGTTCTTCCATGTTTCTTGCTTTTTCAACTAGTTCTTTTTCTTTCTCAATATATGAATGGTACTTCGTTTGAATCTCAACCTGTTCAATTGTTTCACGTGAAACATTTCTAAATAGAGTTTTAAGATCTTCGGAATGGGGTATTAATGAAGGTA
>CAYWKR010000114.1:0-6569 GCA_964458785.1 uncultured Bifidobacterium sp.
TTTGGAGGTACTGGAACATTACAATATCAATTGATTGGCGGAACACTGCAAAGTGATACCATCTTCCGCAATCTGACGGCTGGTGTTTATGCGGTGAATGTAGTGGATGCTTTGGGTTGTTCGAAGAGTAGTGTAGTGATTGTTACCGAACCCGATGCCGTGGGCGCCATTGTAGATGCCCGTGATGCCAATTGTGTGGATACCGATGACGGAAAGGTATTTGTTACCGGAACCGGAGGAAGAGGTGGTTATAAATATTATATTACCCCCGGATTGCATATTAATAAATCAGGTGTATTTACCGGATTGGGTATAGGTACCTATACGCTTAGGGTAGAAGATACTTCGGGTTGTGAATATGTAACCAACTTCACGATTAATCCACCGGCGAATCCATTAGCTAACGTAGTTACCAAAACCGATTTGGGTTGCTACGGAGTAGGAAATGAAGGAACTGCTACTGCGAATGTGAGTGGAGGTACACCGCCTTATACCTACCTGTGGAGTACACAACCACCACAAACCACTGCAAAAGCCAGCACCCTCTACTTTGGATTTTATAATGTACTGGTCATTGATGCCAACGGTTGTGTGATACGGGATACGGTGTATATCGAAGAAGGGCCTTGTTGTGAAGTAGCATTCATTCCAAATGCCTTCTCGCCCAATGGTGATCAGAATAACGACGAATTCCGTGTACTGACTACAGCCGGTGTGGAACTCATTCAACTCGAGATTTACGATCGCTGGGGTAAACGCGTTTGGTCAACCATCGATTACCGCAAAGGTTGGGATGGTACCATTGAAGGAAAAGATGCTGCGGTAGATACCTACTTCTACATTCTCCGGTATAAATGTACCCGCGACAACAATACCTATACTAAAAAAGGAGATGTGATTTTGATCCGATAATCACGTCCGAATTAAATAAAGAATCCCGCATTTACTATGCGGGATTTTTTTTGGTTCTGATGCCCGGGAAATATCTTTGCCCCTCAAGCAATTAAATATGGTAGATGCATTACTTGGTTTACAATGGGGCGATGAAGGCAAAGGAAAGATTGTAGATTTCCTGGCCGGACAATATCAAATCATTGCCCGTTTTCAGGGTGGACCCAATGCCGGTCATACCCTGTATGTAAACAATCAGAAAGTGGTATTGCATACCATACCTTCGGGCGTTTTTCATCCTCGCCTGATGAATGTAATAGGTAACGGTGTGGTTATCGATCCGGTTTCTTTTTTAGACGAATGCCGGGAAATTGAAGCGCTGGGTATTGATTTAAAAAAGGTTCTGATTATTTCCGAACGGGCTCATTTAATTCTTCCCACCCATAAGGCACTGGATAAGGCCAGCGAACAATTGAAAGGGGATCAGAAAATAGGAAGCACACTAAAAGGTATTGGTCCAACCTATATGGATAAAACCGGTAGAAACGGAATCCGTGTGGGTGATATTCTGCAACCTGAGTTTAGAAAACAATATGAGAGTTTGAAAGAAAAACATAAAACCCTTCTGTCGCAAATGAATTTTCACGAAGACATTCAGGAATGGGAGGAACTGTTTTTCAACGCAGTGGAAGCACTTCGGAAATACCGGATACAAGGCGTGGAATATTTCCTGAATGATGAAATAAAAAGTGGCAAACGTATACTGGCTGAAGGTGCTCAGGGTACTATGCTGGATATTGATTTTGGAACCTATCCCTTCGTCACCTCAAGCAATACGGTAACAGCCGGTTTATGCAACGGGTTGGGAATTGCACCCCGCTGGGTAGATAAAGTATATGGCATCAGCAAGGCCTATTGTACCCGGGTTGGAAGTGGTCCTTTTCCTACCGAATTGCTGAACGAAACCGGAGAATTACTTCGTAAAAGTGGAAATGAATTTGGTTCAACTACCGGAAGGCCCCGCCGCTGCGGATGGATTGATCTGGTAGCCCTGCAATATGCCTGTATGATTAACGGGGTAACCGATTTGATACTAACCAAAGCCGATGTGTTGGATGGCATGGAAGAAATAGCAGCTTGTACTGCGTATGAGTGGAAGGGTACCCGCTACAATCACTTTCCGTATACGGTTCCCGAAGAAGGAATTCAACCTGTTTTAAAAACTATGACGGGCTGGACAAAAAAACTTTCAGATTGTCATCAGGCCGGTGAACTTCCGATTGAATTTCAACATTTGATTGCGTTGGTAGAAAAACAAACCGGCGTTCCTGTGCGTTATGTTTCGAATGGAGTGGGAAGAGATCAACTCATTGAAATAAGTAACGGATAATCATAATTTTCAGGCGTAAAAAAAATTTTTCTGTTTGAGAAATAAAATAAAAATTTACACCAGAAACAAAAAACAATGAAAGCTAAACCTGAAAAGAAAACTCCTGCAAAGAAAGCTGCACCGGCCAGTCAGGCAGCTCCAAAGAAGGCGGCGCGTGAGAAAAATATCAGTGAAGACGAGGATGAGGATGATCTCGATGAAGATGAACCTGTAGCAAAAAAGAAAGGCGCCGCAAAAGCAAGTGCTAAAAAAAATGAGGACGATGAGGATGATGATTTGGACGACGACGACATAGACGATGATGATGATTTAGATGACGACGATGAATTTGATGACGAATTCGATAAGGACTTCGAAGAGTTTGATGTGCCGGCTTCGAAAAGCAAATCAAAAAAACCAGGCAAAAGTGCCGACGATGATGACGATGATTTCAATTTAAATGATGATCTCGGTCTCGACTTATTCGATGATAAGTTCGACGACGACGATGATGATTTTTGATTTAATTACAGAATAAAAAAAAGAGGCTGTCATACGATGGCCTCTTTTTTTTATGTATCTTATTCTATGCCTATTTACCGTGGCATTGCTTGAATTTTTTTCCACTGCCACAGGGACAAGGATCATTCCGTCCAATCTTGGGCTCCAGATTGCGAACCGGATCCCGCTTCACATCGGCGGTGGAGGTAGAGGTATAGCGATCGTGTTCGTTGGCTCCATATTCCTGACCGGCTTCCTCAATCTCCTCCCGGTTCGAACGCATCTTACTCATATCGGTTTTTTCAATGACTTCGGCCTGCTGTATGTCCTGCTCCTGTTGCATGGGTATACCGCAACGCATCAGGAATGAAACAATATGCTTATTGGCTTCACCTATCATGGTACGGAACAAATTAAAGGCTTCGAACTTATAAATCAGTAGGGGATCTTTCTGTTCCAGACTGGCCAACTGAACACTTTGTTTCAGTTCATCCATTTTACGCAAATGATTTTTCCAGGCGTCATCAATAAGCCCTAATGTAATTTGTCGTTCCAGGGCATCAATCATTTCCTTACCACCACTTTCAATGGTCTTTCTCAGATTCGTTACAATTTGTACCCCGCGAATTCCATCGGTGAAGGGTATGGCAATATTCTCCACACGGTCGCCGTTTTGTGCCAGTACATTCTGCAGAACAGGTAATGTTTGTTCCTGAAGCCATTGATTCTTGCGACGATAATGTTCTACCAGATGATGATATAAGCGATCGGTAAGCGACTGGGTATCTATTTTCAAAAATTCAGCTTCGTTAATATCAGGTTCCATGGCAAAGTCGCGCAACACTTCATTTAAAAACTCGGCATAATTCCTGTTGCTTTCAAATTGTTTGGCAATCAGACTGCAACTATCGTAAATCGCATTGTCGAGATCTAGCGCCAGCCGTTCGCCGAATAATGCATTTTTTCGACGGGTATAAATTACTTCCCGTTGTGCATTCATCACATCGTCGTATTCGAGCAGTCGTTTCCGTATTCCGAAATTATTTTCTTCTACTTTTTTCTGTGCCCGTTCGATCGATTTGGTAATCATACTATGCTGAATCACATCGCCGTCTTTATGCCCCAGTTTATCCATCCAGCCACTCAGCCGGTCGCTACCGAATAAACGCATCAGATCATCTTCCAGTGAAACAAAAAATACCGAACTACCCGGATCACCCTGGCGACCCGCACGGCCACGTAACTGACGATCTACGCGTCGACTCTCGTGTCGTTCGGTACCAATAATAGCTAAACCCCCTGCTTCCTTCACACCAGGTCCGAGTTTGATATCGGTACCCCGTCCCGCCATATTGGTGGCAATGGTTACGGCTCCGGCTAATCCGGCTTCGGTAACCACCTGTGCTTCACGGGCATGTTGTTTGGCATTCAACACATTATGCGGAACCTTATCGAACGTGAGCATTTTACTCAGCAATTCCGAAACCTCTACCGATGTAGTACCTACCAGAACCGGCCGGCCGGCTTCGCGAAGGGCTTTTACCTTTTCAATCACTGCACGGTATTTTTCACGCTTGGTTTTATATACCAGATCTTCTTCATCGGCACGGATCACTTTCACATTGGTAGGAATGGTGGTGACTTCCAGTTTGTAAATACTCCAGAATTCACCGGCTTCTGTTTCGGCGGTACCGGTCATACCACAAAGCTTATGATACATCCGGAAATAATTCTGCAATGTAATGGTGGCAAAGGTTTGCGTAGCCGCTTCCACTTCTACATTCTCTTTCGATTCCAAGGCCTGATGAAGTCCGTCACTGTAGCGACGTCCTTCGAGAATACGACCGGTTTGTTCATCCACAATTTTCACTTTCCCATCCATCACTACATAATCCACATCCTTGTCGAATAGTGTATAAGCTTTCAGCAATTGTTGAACCGTATGAATCCGGTCTGCTTTCACGGCATAATCCTGCAGGAAATGATCTTTACGTTTAAGTTTTTCTTCAGCGTTCAGACCGGCATTTTCAATCTCGGCCATTTCGGCACCAATATCGGGCATCACAAAGAAGTTGGGATCTTCGGCATGACCGGTAATTAAATGAATTCCTTTTTCGGTCAGATCTACCTGATTGTTTTTTTCATCAATCGTGAAGTATAATTCCTGATCGACCTTAGGCATATTCTTTTGCTGATCGCTCAGGTAATAGTTTTCGGTTTTTTGCAATACCTGTTTAATACCCACTTCACTCAGGTATTTAATAGTGGCTGTATTTTTTGGTAAACCCCGATGGGCACGTAAGAGGGCCAGACCACCACCGTCTTTATCGTCGTTCCCTTCTGAAATAAGTTTCTTCGCTTCCTGCAGGAAACCATTTACCACTTTTCGTTGTGCTTCTACCAGGCGTTCAATTCTTGGTTTCAGAATATGAAATTCCTGATCGTCGCCTTTAGGAACGGGACCGGAAATAATCAATGGGGTACGGGCATCATCAATCAACACCGAGTCTACCTCATCGACCATGGCAAAATGTAATTTTCGCTGAACCATTTCCGATGGTTGATGTACCATGTTATCGCGCAGGTAATCGAAACCAAATTCGTTGTTGGTACCATACGTGATATCAGCGAGATATGCCTTGCGGCGTTCGGCCGAATTGGGTTGATGTTTATCGATACAATCTACCGTAAGACCCAGCCATTCAAACAATGGTCCATTCCATTCACTGTCACGACGGGCGAGATAATCGTTCACTGTTACCACATGAACCCCTTCGCCGGCTAAACCATTTAAGTAGGAAGGAAGGGTAGAAACAAGGGTTTTACCTTCCCCGGTGGCCATCTCCGAAATTTTTCCTTCATGCAGATTGTAACCTCCGATCAATTGAACATCGTAATGCACCATATTCCAGGTTACGGTACCTCCGGCAGCGGACCAGGTATTCTGAAACACCGATTCGTTGCCTTCGATGCGGATATAGGGTTTAGTAACCGACAATTCTTTATCGAGTTCGGTGGCAGTACTACGCAGTTCGGTATTTTCCTTGAAGCGTCGGGATGCATCTTTTACAATGGCAAAGGCTTCGGGTAAGATCTTCATCAGAACGACCTCGAGCTGGGCATCCTTATCCTTTACCAACTGATCAATTTGTTTGTATATACCACTTCGTGCATGAATATCGCTGGTATTTTCGGCCAGTTCGCGCTGCATGCGGATCTGTTCACTGATTTCTTTCACTTCTTCCTGAATCCGGTGGCGGAGGGCCTGCGATTTCTGACGCAGTTCGTCGTGACTTACCGTTTGAAGCGACTGATAAATACGATTGATCTCATCGATCACCGGCATCAGTTTCTTTACATCTTTCTCTGATTTGCTGCCACCTAACAGTTTGCTTATGAATTTGAGCATATATACGTTTTAAGAATACGGAGTTCCGTATCCGGTCAAAATTCGTGCAGCTTTTACATTTCATGCCAAGCTGGCACGGGGAGCGCAAATATAATCGAAAGCGGTATTAATTACCGACAGAAATGCGGGTGTATAAAGGAATTTAAAGCTTGATTTCGTCTACCTGAAGCACGGTTTTACTACTTCCGGTACGATGTACGAAACAAAGTAAACTGCAATTGCTTTTATTCAGCACATTGGAAGGAATACTGATGGGGAAGGTACGTTCAAATACACGGCCTTTTTCTTTGGTGGCAATACTGTCGAGGAAGTTCATTCCGGATACCGGAGTTACCATTTTTCGCAGAATGTGGTTATGTACATAAGCCGTATCGATTACGCTGGATGGAAATTCCTGTA
>CAYWKR010000115.1:0-6559 GCA_964458785.1 uncultured Bifidobacterium sp.
CTCATCAATAGCCTTGTTCATATTGTCGACACTGAGGTGTTCGCCACATAAACTGAGGAATTGCTTGGTACGGCCCACAATCACAAATTCGCTTTCGCGCACCGATGTAAACCGGATTACATCACCAATAAGGTAACGCCAGGCACCGGCACAGGTCGAGAGCACCACAGCATATTCTTTGTCTTTTACCACTTCATGAATCAGATACGACCGGGCTTCGGGTCTGATTTCACCCTCTTCGGTGAAATTTTCTTCGTTGAAGGGTACAAATTCGTAAAAAATAGAATTATTGAGTATCAGTTTAATTCCCGGTGTTCCCGGGCGGGCCTGAAAACCAAAGGAACCTTCCGAAGCCATATAGGTCTCGATATACGTGATAGGGCGGGCCAGGAGGTTTTTAAAACTTTCCCTGTATGGTTCAAATGAAACGCCACCGTGGATATAGAGGGTGAGATTAGGCCAGATGTCGTGAATGGTATTTACCTTATGATAGCGTATAATTTCTTCAAACACGATTTGAACCCAGGCCGGCACCCCACATACTGTACCTACATTCCAGGTGGGGGCTTTACGAACAATCAGGCGTATCCGGTCTTCCCAACGTTGCCGCTTGGAAATGCTTTGTCCGGGTTTATAGAATAGAAATGATAACCAGCGTGGCATATTCTTGGCACTGATTCCGCTCATATCGCCTTCGTAATAATCGCCGCGTTCGAAGAGGGAAGTGGTTCCTCCAAGCATCAGGATTCCTTTTTCGAAAACCCCGGAGGGTAAATCGAAATTCTGCATGGAATAGAATTGCTTGAAGCCGGCCTTTTTTGTCGACCGTATCATGTCGTCGGTAACAGGGATATGCTTGCTTGAGCTTTCCGAAGTACCCGAACTCAGGGCGAAATACTTTACTCTTCCGGGCCAGCACACATTGGCTTCTCCTTCCTGACAAAACTTCCACCAGCGGTTATACATCTGGTTATAGTTGTGGTAGGGTACTTTTTTACGGAATTCGTCCAGGGCATTATCGCTTTTCAGCAGGTCCTTGAAATGATAAAACTTACCGAACTGGGTATTCCGGGCTTTACGAAGAAGTCGTTTAAACACCTGTACCTGATAAGCCCGCGGAGTTCCGGTTTGAATGGTGAACTGTTTACGGATTCGGAGCGATCGGGCTATCAAACTACCTAATAAAGCCAATGCCGTGGATTTTTAATGGAGAGCAAATGTATAGTTTTCGTACGAATAGCGCCTGTTTTTATATGGCTATTTCCATCAGGCCAGGCGACTGTGTTTTTTACTGTACAGGAAGTAGATGAAAAGTCCGATGACCAGCCAGATGAGAAAACGGAGCCAGTTGGTATGACTTTCCTGAGCCATGAGATAAAAACAGGAAATGAGACCCAGCACCGGTATGAGTGAAAAATTGCGCCGGAAGCTGTAAAAAGAAATAACCGCCGCCAGCAACCAGAACCCCAGCATGGGAACATTTTCTATTTTCAGCAGGTTCCGGAAATGCTGTGGATACAGGCCGGCCACCAGAATAAGTGAAACTAAAAACAGGGCAGGAACCCAGTATTTCCCGTTTACATAAGGGACCTTGAATTTGGATTCCGGTGGATCGGGTAATTGATGAATAATAATAATACCGCCACAAACCAGTACAAAGGCGAAAAGGGTACCAATACTGGTAAGTGCAATCACCACATCGAGATTTAAAAACAAGGCTGGAACCGCCACCAGAACGCCTGCCAGTATTGTTGAGAATCCCGGCGTTTTGAAGCGGGGATGAATACGGGAAAAAATGGGTGGCAGTAATCCATCCCGACTCATGGCCATCCAGATACGGGGTTGTCCCATTTGAAAAACCAATAATACACTGGCGGTAGCAATAATGGCGCTCACCGCTACAATACCGGCAATAAATGGCATATTCCGTTCTTCGAAGATGAGGGCCAGCGGATCACCCACATTTAAGCGGGTGTAGGATACCATACCGGTTAATACCAGGGCCAGGGCTACATATAATATGGTACAGATGATCAGGGAATAAATCATAGCCCGGGGCAAATCCCGTTGCGGATTCCGGCATTCTTCGGCGGTAGTGGAGATCGCATCGAAACCTACATAGGCAAAGAAAACGGCAGAAACTCCCTTTAATACACCGGATGCCCCATTGGGGGTGAATGGGTTCCAGTTTTCGGGATGAACATAGATACCACCGAGAACAATAACCAGGAAGATGACAGCGAGTTTCAGAATAACGAAGGCATTACTGGTATTGCGACTTTCATGAATACCAACAAAAACAATACCGGTGATGAGGGTTACTATGGCAAAGGCAGGTAAATCGAAAATGATATGCAATGAACCGAGCATGGGCGCTTGTTGCCAGGCATGGTATTTTTCGAGCAGTGCGGTATCGATGGTACTGAGGGCCGTGCCTTGTTGCAAGAGGGAAAGTACTTCGTGGTAGCCTGCTTTTGCAGTGGAATAATCCATACAGAGCCAGTCGTGCCAATGCCATCCCGCACTGTTCATTAAGCGGGTGAAGTAGTCGCTCCAGGAAATAGCCACAGCAATATTACCAATAGCATATTCCATTAAAAGATCCCATCCGATAATCCAGGCAAATATTTCTCCAAAGGTGATATAGGCATACGTATAGGCCGAGCCTGAAATAGGAATGGTACTGGCAAATTCGGCATAACATAACGCGGCAAAGCCACAGGCTACTGCCGTGAATAAATACAGGAAAATGACTGCCGGTCCACCATCGTAACAGGCCTTTCCAATACTGCTGAAGATACCGGCACCAATAATGGCGGCAATACCAAAGAAGGTGAGGTCGCGAACGCCTAATACTTTATGCAAACTGCTGCCTTCGCCATCGCCATATCCTGCGGCTGCATCGTTGAGGATGGTTTGAATCTGCTTTTTGCGGAAGAGGCTTTTCATGATTTTGTTTTGAGGCCCTTAAATTAAAAACCGGAATCGGTAAAACCGAAGAATTATTTTTCGGGTGGCGTGCCGGGGTGTACATCTTTGGAAAATTCAAACTATTTTGTAGGGAAGCCATGAGTGATAGGAGGCAAGGACCTGCGGCAACGATTGTAGTGGAAAGCCCGCAATGCCGCACGTGCGGCAGAGGACTTGCAACGGAAAGCGTGTGTGCCGCCCCAAAGATATGCAGGATCAGAAGAGAATATTTATCTTTAAACCTGGTACAATAATGGTATGGCAGCTGCAAACCCAATAGCAAACAAGTGCAACACTGTATTTAATGATCTGCTTCGCTGGCGTGTTTTTTTGTTGTTTATGTTTAGTGTGGTTTGGAATGTACAGGCACAGGACTATTACACCGGATTAAAATTCGATGATGAGCAGTATGCATCGGAATTCAGGATGGCCCGTGGGTTGAATTTTACCGAACTGGATACGGTGGAATCGGTATCGCTGGATGGGTATGCCCCTGAAGCAGGCAACCAGGGCAAATTTAATTCCTGTGTTTCGTGGGCCACGGCGTATGCGGCACTCACCATTCATCAGCATATAGCAGGAAATCCGGTGGCACCCCGTTCACCCTGGTATGTTTATAATCAGGTGAATAATCCACTGGATTGCAATGCGCCTACATCGATAGGAAATTCCCTGAAGGTGCTGAAAGAAAAGGGAGACTGTTCTTTTTCTGATTTTATGCCACCGACCTGCGGAACGCCGCCTTCGGATACATTGCATACCTATGCCTCCCGGTGCCGAATTAAAGATTACTATACCATCTTCTCGTCGGAGGATGCGGCGGATGTTAAAATTCAGAATACCATTCATAACCTGTCGTCGAAAAAATGTGTGATTGTGGGCATGAAGATGTTCAAAAATTTTACCGAGGTTGGCAAGGATGGCATGTATAAACCCAAAGAAGAAAGTGGTGAATTAGGAGGGCATGCCATGTGTGTAACCGGGTTTGATAAAAAGAAAAAAGTATTTCGTTTATTGAATTCATGGGGAACAGGTTGGGGCGACCGGGGCTATTGTACCCTTTCATTTGATGATTTTGCCCGGTATACCCGCTATGCCTATTGTATGAATATTATCACGTCGTCGTCGTTGAATTTTGCAGATGGGGGAAATCAACTGGAGGGAGAATTTATTTTCAAGAAGCTTTATGTGCGTGGATCTGATTATGTTTTTGAAGAAGTGCAACCGGTGTTGCAGGACAGGTATTATACCCTGAATCAGAAATGCAGTACACGCGACTTTTATAAACTGATAGTACAACAGGTGAAAGAGAACAGTTACCTGTATGTATTCAGTATGAAGCCGGACGGAAGTACAGAATTACTTTTTCCGAAAGCAGGTAATGAGTATGATGAACGGGATATGCCTATTATGACTTCTGGTAAGGTAAAGGTGATTATACCTGAGCATCCCGACAGGGCATTTACAACCAACCAGGCAGGCACCGATTATTTATGTATACTTATTTGCAAGCAACGAGTGGAAAATATGCTTCATCAATTGAAACAGATAGAACAAGCACACGGAGAGTTGCCCGATAGGATTCGACAGGTGTTTGAACATGAAGTAGTGGCAGAAGAAGATGTGTTGTATTCGAACCGGCGAATGAAAGGTGAGGTGCGAAAAAGTAAGGGTCAGATACTTCCTATCATTTTAAAAGTGGACGTACAGGAATAGGGTATAGGTACATTCAAATAAGATTTGTTTACTTTTATGGGACTAAGTAATTAGTCGTAAAAAAAATTGGTATGCGTAAGACGATTTTCTTCTGTATTTGGCTTCTGAGTCTGGAAGTGCAAGGGCAACAGTTACCCGGTTTTTCCAGTCAGTCTTCTCCGCAATCGGTATGTGAAGGCTTATCGTTTAACAGTGATGAAGATGCTTTTAAAAAAGTGAAGGAAATTTGCGATGCCATGGATATTGCCGGAAACTTTATGGTTTCGGAATGTAATAATGTAGATAACTGCAAAGCAGTATTAAATAACAGTGGTTCGTACATTTTTTACAATAACAATTACCTGAAAAAAATCAAAGGTCTGAATTTTACGGAAGCATCGTTTAAATCGAGTGCTACCGACGACTGGGATGTATTATTTATTTTGGCCCATGAAATTGGTCACCATGTATTACAGCATCTGGCTAATTTTCAACAGTTGAGTCGCATTATGCCTCTGGTGGATATGGAATTGGAAGCCGATAAATTTGCGGGAGCCTGTATGTTTCGCTTAGGGGCTACATTGGAACAGGCACAGCATGTGATGTATGATGCTTCCATATCGGAAAAAGCGTCACTGAATCATCCTGGCAGGAAAGAACGGCTGGATATGATAGCCATGGGATATAACAAGGCCCGTGCGAAAAGTCAGGGTATAGTTACCCCGCCGACTTCTGCCGAAAAAGTTTCGGAAGCTATTACAAAATTGGCAGAAGGAAAATATGATGAAGCCGTTTCGGAACTCGAAAGGAATGCCGACAATCCGGAATCATGGGGTTATTTGGGTTATGCATATTGTTCGGGAACCGGGGTGCCTAAAAATATTGAGAAAGGAATTATGTATTATACCAAGGCCGCGGATGCGGGGGATGCTTTTTCGCAATATAATCTGGCAACCACCTATCTTAATGGAGAAGGGGTGGCAAAGGATGAAGTGAAAGCGCTGAAGTATTATTTAATGTGTGCCGAGGAAGGTGATACCAATGCATTAATAGGACTTGGAACCTTATACCTGGATGGGGGAGAGGCAGTGAAGAATTACCCGAAGGCACTGGAAACATTTTCAAGGTCAGAATTGAACAATAATGCCATGGCTCTGTACTATATTGGAAAAATATATTACGATGGAAGTGGTGTACCTGTAGACCTGGCTAAAGCATGTGGATATTTCGAAAAATCTGCACAATTTAATATGGATGTTTCACAGTATGTACTGGGTCTCTTTTACGAACATGGCATACACTATACGGCCAATATAGAGGAAGCTAAAAAGTGGTATCGTCTTTCGGCACAACAAGATAATCAGGAAGCGATAGAAGCGTGTCGCCGCTTAGGTGTTTCGGTGCACTAATTCAGTTATAGCATAGTAGTTGGACATACATATTCACTGACCTTGAATTGTCCCGACTCTTTGATAGCTTTAAACCCACCATCAACATCTATCAAGTGCCGGTAACCCCGTGATTTTAGAATAGAACAAAAGATCATGGACCGGTAACCGCCTGCACAGTGTACGTAATAGGTTTTGTTTTTATCGATCTGGTGCATTTGTTGATTGATGTATTCCAGCGGAAGATTCCGGGAATCGATAATATGCTCCGAATCGTATTCACTTTTCTTCCGCACATCGAGAATTTGTATGTCGGGGTGTTCCGATTCTATGCTGGCAAATTCGTTTACTGAAACAAAGGGAATTGTATCTGTTTCTTTTCCTGCAGCTAACCATGCTTCAAATCCACCCTGTAAATAGCCAATCGCATGATCGTACCCCACACGGGCTAAGCGGGTAATCACTTCTTCCTCCCTGCCGGCCTCGGTTACTATCAGTATTTTTTG
>CAYWKR010000116.1:0-6554 GCA_964458785.1 uncultured Bifidobacterium sp.
TGGCAAAAAGTCGTTCAATACTCAAATCGTAAATATCATCGGCCTGGTTTTCCAGACTGTTTATTTTTACCAGCGCATTGGTAATATTCCCAACATTTTTCATGTTGCGTAACTCCATCACCGCTGTTTTTAATGCCATAGTACCCATTTCAATCACCTCGGCCATTTTTTGTATACCCTGATCATTGGGATCAACCTTATAGAAATTTATTTTCTTGGCCGAGCCATAAATATAATCGGCTACATCGTCGATGGCAGATGCCAGATAGTGGATATCCTCCCGGTCGAACGGGGTTATAAAATTCTTCCCTAATTCCATGAAAATCTGATGTGTTATTTCATCATTTTCATGTTCCAGTTGTTCCAGTTGGGTAATAATGGTAGCCCGGTCGGAAAATTCGGCCGTATTTACTACCTCCCTGAGCTTCTTTCCCATCCGGTATACATTTTCCGATACCTGTTCAAATAATCCGTAAAAAACCCGGTCTTTGGGTTGGAAGAATTTTAATATACCATTCAGTGCCATGGGCGTTTGTATTAGCGGTTAAAAGTAGCTATTAATGAATGAAGTAGGGAGCGACAAACTTTGATGTGGATAAATTCAGCGATTAACCAAATTTACCGGTCACATAATTCAGGGTTTCCACCCGCTCCGGTTCATGAAATATTTTATGGGTAGAACCATATTCAATCAGTTCGCCCAGATAAAAAAAGGCAGTTTGTTCACTCACACGAACAGCCTGCTGCATATTGTGGGTAACAATTACAATGGTATAGCGGTCTTTCAGTTCCAGAATCAATTCTTCAATTCGTGCCGTACTGATGGGATCGAGGGCCGAAGCCGGTTCATCCATGAGTAACACTTCCGGCGAGATGGCCAGACTCCGGGCAATGCAAAGCCGTTGCTGTTGTCCGCCCGATAATTGCAAGGCACTTTTATCCAGTACCGATTGAACTTCCGGCCACAGGGCCGATTTCTTCAGGGCATCCTCCACACGGTCGGCCAGTTCACTTTTGTTTTTCATCCCCTGAACCCGCAGTCCGTATGCTACATTTTCGAAAATGGATTTGGGAAAGGGGTTGGGTTTCTGGAAAACCATACCCACTTTTTTTCGCAACGATTCCACATCGGTGTTCCTGTCGTAAATATTCTTTCCGTCTACCAGTACTTCTCCTTCCAGCCGGGTTCCATCCACAAGGTCGTTCATACGGTTGAACAAGCGCAACAGGGTGGATTTGCCACATCCTGAAGGGCCAATAAACGCGGTGACTGATTTTTCAGGGATCTGAATATTGATATTTCGAAGCGCCTTAAAGTTTCCGTAGAAGAACTGAAGGTGTTTGCACTCAATGATCGGGTTCATGTTCGTTATTTTTTCAGGTTGCGGATCAGGTTAGCGATCAGGTTACAAATCAAAACAATCAGAATCAGTACCAGAGCCGTGCCATACGCAATGGGTCGGGCTTTGTCGATATCGGTACCGCTGGTCGATAATACATACAAATGATAGGGCAGTGCCATGACCTGATCGAACAGACTATGGGGTAATTTAGGAAGAAAGTACGCAGCAACGGTAAATAAAATAGGAGCCGTTTCTCCACTCACCCGTCCAATAGAGAGGATCAATCCGGTGATAATTTGCGGAAAAGCATGTGGAAGTATCACCTTCTTGATGGTATATAATTTACTGGCTCCCAGGGCATAGCTGGCATGGCGGTTCGAATCATCAATGGCCTTGAGTGCTTCTTCGGTGGTTCGGATAATCACCGGCAAGGCGAGTAATCCCAAGGTCAGGGAACCGGCCAGAATACTATCGCCAAAATGCAGTCGGTTTACGAAAAAGGCCATTCCGAATAAACCAAAAACAATACTGGGTACACCGGCCAGGTTATCGGTCATCAGCCGGATGAAACGACGAAGAAACCCGTCATTCAGGTATTCATTCATATAGATTCCACTGCATACCCCAATCGGGAAGGCAAATAGCATACTTCCGCCAATCAAACAAAGGGTACCGATAATGGCCGGATATATTCCACCACCCAGCATACCTTCCGAAGGCATTTTGGAAATGAAATTCCAACTGATGGCTCCTGATCCTTTCCAGATGATGAAAGAAAGTATGGTAATGAGAATAGCAACCACCATCCAACTCATAATACGTATGGCGGTAAAGGCTATTTTTTGTTTTTGTATGGCGTTCATTTATTTCGATTTTTTTCGGGAAACCATATGAACATACAGATTGATACCGAAGGTGATCAGAAAGAGGATGCAGGCCAGGGCAAAAAGTGCCTGAAAATGGATACCACCTGCCGGCGCTTCGCCTAATTCAGCTGCAATCGTTGCCGGAATACTTCGCACCGGCTTCAGTAAATTGAACGTCGTGTTGGCGGCATTTCCACTTACCATTAAAACGGCCATGGTTTCACCTATAGCCCGGCCTATTCCTAAGATGGCGGCGGTGGTAATTCCACTGCGGGCATACGGAATTAATACCGTAACAATGGTTTGCCATTTCGTGGCCCCCATGGCCAAAGCAGCTTCCCGCATGGTTTTAGGCACATTGCGAAGGGCATCTTCACTGATAGTAATAATGGTGGGAAGTGCCATGATACCCAAAATAATACTTCCTGCCAGTGCAGTTTCACCTACATCCAGATGAAACCATTTCTGAATGAGCGGAACAATCACAATCAGTCCGAAAAAGCCATATACCACACTCGGGATACCAGCCAGTAATTCCACCACCGGTTTCATCACTTTTCGGGTTTTTTCGTTACAGAGTTCACTCATGAAAATGGCACAGGCTAATCCGAAAGGGAGGGCCAGTAAAATAGCACCCAGCGAAACCAGCAAGGTACCTGTTAGCAGAGGCAGGGCGCCAAATTGAGCCACGGGTCGGGCGGTAGGGAACCATTCCCGGTTTCTGATAAATGAAAGAAAACCATTTTTGTCGAGTTGTAAACGGTTGGCATGCACCTTTGATGTAAAGTTTTTTTCCGGAATAATAGCAATTACCCCTTTGTGATTCCTGATATAATCTTTGTAGCAGGTATCGAGAAACTCCATGTTCTCACCCATTTGTTCGGAACTGTACAGATTGCCAATTTCATCCAGTGTCAACAGATTAATTTCCCGGCTATTACCATTCAGCGATTTCCAGTCGGTGATTTCCTGATCGAACACTTTCTTGCATTCACCCGGCGTAATGCGGGTCAGGGGATTATCGGGATGAACCGCAAGTACATAGCCTTCCTCTACCGGCCGTTTACTAAAAAATCCAACGCCTTCGCGAAACAGGAAGAAGATGATAAGAAATACCGTAATAGTGGTAGCCAGACTACTGAGTGCCAGCAAGCCCACCTGTATCCTGGTGAAAAACGATTTCATTCAGACTATATTCTGTTCGAATACCGGAAATTGATTTTGTGTGTTCTTACTTCAACGGAACATATCCCGTTGATTTTACAATAGCCTGTCCTTCGGGAGAGAGTACAAAGTCAACAAATCCCTTCACCTTGCTTTCCAGTGTGTTGTTGTAATAAAAGAACAACGGACGAACAATAGGGTAGGTTTTATTTAATGCATTGGCCATAGACGGCTGTACAAAGGTTTTTCCTTTGTCGTAGCTCACCGCAATCTGTTTTACACTGTTGTTGTCATAAGCCAGACCAATATAACCAATGGCTCCTTTGGTTTGGGAAACACTTTGCACAATGGCACCGGTAGCCGGCATATTCAATACCGAATTGGCAAAGTTTTTATGATTCAGTACATGGTCTTTAAAGAATTCGTAGGTACCACTGCTCGATTCGCGGCTGTAAACTACTATAGGCATATTGTCGCCACCCACTTCACTCCAGTTTTTAATTTTTCCGGTAAAAATTCCTTCCAGTTGTTCGCGGGTCAGTTTACTTACTTTATTCGCAGGATTCACCACAACACTCAGGGCATCGCGGGCAATCACCACTTCTTTATATTTTTTTCCGGCATCCTGCAACTTCATTTTCTCGTCCATTTTAATATTACGTGAGGACGTTGCAATATCGGTACTTCCATCGATCAGTGCTGCAATCCCAACACCGGATCCGCCTCCGGTTACACTCACCGAACCCTTGCCGGCTTTTTTATATGCTTCAGCTTCTTTCTGTGCCAGCGGTAATACTGTATCGCTGCCCTTTAATTTAATGTTCTGGGCCTGAACAGTTCCGGCCATCCAGGCCAGAGCAATCAACATTTTCTTCATCTTATTTTGTTTTATTTTTTAGCATGGTTTAAATTAAAAGAAGCGGTATTGTACACGTAAGGTGAGTACATTGTCTTTTAAATCTTTCGTATATCCACTTAATGAGGTTGCTTTATTTTTAACCAGATCGGCGTATAATAAAAAGCGCCAGTTTTCATCGAGATTATAATAATAGCCAAGTCCTAAGGTGCTGAATTTAATATCAGCGGCAGTAAGGTTATTTTTAGAAACACCGATCTGATCTTCTGTCACCTTGGTATTCGGGTCATACCAGTCGTACTTGATAACCACATTGTGTTTTGAATTCAGAATGTTTTGTACCCAATAGAAATACGCTCCATTGAAATGGCGTGAATATGAATTCTCGGTGGGTAAAGTCCGTGGAGTAGCACTTCCGGTGGGGGTTCCTCCCTGTGTGCCACCTATATATTCAGCCCGCAGGGTGGTTAATCCACCTTTCCAGTTAATACTCAGTTGCGCATCGGCCCCATAATATTCCTGACGGGTGAAGGCACTCAGATTGGTGCTGTTCGAATCCAGCAGATTCCACATCGGAACGCCCTGAGTGGTTTCATTTAACTCGTAATGATATTTGGTTCCGTTTTTGTGTCCTCCGTTGTAATAACTCAGTCCGCCCGAGTATTTCATGGTTTCACTTTTATTATTCTTGAAGAACGTCACGTGGCCAATAAAGTCTTTTTTCCGGTCGAAATCATTATTCAATACACCACAACCGTTGTAAATGGCAGCCTGTAATTTAAAGAAGTTGTATTTCGAGGTTTTAGTAGGCTGAATGAAGAATTCAGCACCCAGATCTTTTTCTCCGGGGAAAAGGATCTGACTCATACGTCCGCGTTCAGGTGTTTCGCGGGTACTACTGCTATACACCACTTCATAGCCAAAAATTTTATCAAATGCTCCGATTCGAACACCGGCCCATTTCCACCAGGGCAGTAAACCGGTCAGATAGGCATCACGAAGGGCGACCCCGTTCTGAGAAAAATCGATCTGGAAAACGGCTGAACCGAGTACATTTTTTTCCTCGTCCTGTTTGTCCCATACAAATTTCAACCGCGAACGGCGGATGGTGAATCGTTTATCGACATCCTTGGCCCATGAACCGCCCGTGTAGGAATTAATGCTTCCCAATGAATCGGCAAACTGGAACTGCGCATGAACATAGCCGGTAATTTTGAGATGGAGTAATTTCTCCAGGGTGCTTTCCACTGCACTGATACGGCTTTCCTGTTCCTGTTCGGGATCATTGTCCTGCGCCTTTACCAGAGGATTCAATGCAGTCATCAGTACCATCAGAAATAATAACGTTTTTTTCATGTTTTCTTAATTAGGCCACAAAGATGAACAGCAGTATTCCGGTATGCAACTCGGCAGCATTACCAAAATGTTATGTTTCGAAATTGTTTCGATAATGTTACCAGAATTAAGAAAACGAATGAAGGTTCAGGCAAAATAAACAGACCATTGTTTCCGAATTGTTTCCATACTACAACTTCATTATTTCTTAACCCAGTGGTGATATAAGCGTAAAACTGTGGTAACGATGTGGTAATACCCTGCCGATACTTTTACACCATGATTCGATGTATACTTATTGCATTTTTTATTTGTAGTACTCAATGGCTTGTTGCGTCGCCGGGACGTATTGAGGGGCGTGTATTAGACGAAAATAATGTTCCGCTGGCAGGTGCTACTGTACGAATGGAAGGGTTGACAAAAGGAGCCACCGCCGATGTGAATGGGAAATTTGTAGTGAGTAATCTCGATGCCGGAACCTATGCCTTACTGGTCGGTTTCATGGGATATGAGAAGAAGCGTATTGAACAGGTGATTGTGAAGAATGGAGAGGTAGCCAGTTTGAATATTACCCTCAATCCCGCAAAAAAGGGCCTGAATAATGTGGTGGTGAATTCTACCATGAAAAAAGAGAGTATGAATTCACTGCTGGTGCAACAAAAAAATATGGCAGTGGTGTCGGATGGTATTTCAGCTGAAATGATACGTCGTTCACCCGACCGGAATTCGGGCGATGTGTTGAAACGGGTAAGTGGCATTAGTATACAGGATGGGAAGTTTGCCGTGATTCGCGGGTTAGGCGACCGGTATAACCTGGCTTTGATGAATGGGGCTATTCTTCACGGAGCAGAAGCCGACCGTAAGTCGTTTTCGTTTGATGTATTCCCATCCGGATTACTGAGTAACCTGACTGTATACAAATCGGCGATGCCGGAATTACCCGCTGAATTTGCAGGCGGTTTAATTGAGTTAAATACACTGGATCTTCCA
>CAYWKR010000117.1:0-6522 GCA_964458785.1 uncultured Bifidobacterium sp.
TGTCATAATGCATACCCGGACCCTGTGGCCGGCAGTATGAACAAATACCGCACGGTTCCGTTGGGTATCGACTGTGAACGTTGTCACGGACCTGGCAGTATCCATGTAGCTGCCAAATTAAAAGGAGATCGGGTAGATACGTCCAGGGAAAAGGATTATACCATTGTGAACCCGGCCAACCTGAGTACCAGCGAACAAAACAATTTGTGTCAGCGTTGTCATTTACAGGGCATTGCGGTATTAAACCCAGGCAAAACATTTTTTGATTTTCAACCATCCGATCAATTGAAATCGGTGATGAATGTCTTCATGCCGGCATATAGTGGTGAAGACAAACACATGATCATGGCCAGTCATGTGGAACGTATGAAAATGAGTGCCTGTTATCTGCGTTCAGAGAAACTGAGTTGTGTTACCTGTCATAATCCACATATCAGTGTTCGTTCCACACCCCGTACTCAATTCAATCAAAGCTGTCAATCCTGTCATAAGGCATCCGCTTCCTGTACCGGTTCAAAAGAAACACGGAATAAAAATGGGGATGATTGTGTGCAATGCCATATGCCTAAAAACGGAAGTATTGATATCCCGCATGTAGCAGTCACCGATCATTTTATCCGCCGGAACCCGGAAGCTTCTGAAATGAAATCGGTAGTTCAGTTCATCGGACTGCGTTGTTACAATAACGACCACCCCGATGCCCGAACCCGCGCCCGGGCCTGGATGGAATATTTTGAACGCTATGATTCCCGACCTGTATTTCTTGATAGTTGTTTACTGGAATTGAAAAAAACAGGAATGCCTGAAGAAGATGCAAAAGATGACGATGTAGTACGGTATTATTTCCTTCGTGAAGATTTTACACGACTCACTACTATGGCGAAAACCTGCGATGCGTCTTCATTAAAAAATGCATGGACTGCCTATCGCTATGGCGAGGCCTGTGTTAAAACCCGGCAACCTGCTGCAGCCATTCCATTCTTACAGCGTGCCTGCTCTCTGATGCCGCTGGTACCGGAGTATCAACTGAAGCTGGCGAATGCTTGGCTCGATGTGAATAATCTGAAGGAAGCCTATCGGATTCTGGAACCCATGAAAACCGAATATCCGCGGAATGCTGATGTATGGTTTACACTCGGATATATTGCCATGCAAAACAAGGAAAGCGGGCAGGCCATTTATTACAACCAGCAATGTCTTTTGTTACATCCCGACAAAGAGCAGGCTTTGATTAATCTGGCGGTATTGTATCATCAACGGAATCAAACCCATCTGATCAGGCCCCTTTTGTACCGGGTACTGAAACGCAACCCCGGTCATGTACAGGTGAAGGCCATGCTGAAGGAACTGGATCAATAAATTCAATCACATTATCTTCGGGTTCATGCTGCGCAGGCTGATACAAACAGGAGGCCCTGTCCTGATACTAATTTTCTTCACACTGTGGGGCGAATACCTCTGGTTTGGTGATATTGTCTTGCACCCTAACCGTTATGTTTTTGTATTCAATGCCGATGGCAAACAGATTTGTTTCAACTTCATGTACCATCTGAAATACGGACATGGATTCACGCTGAGTAATCAGAATTATCCATTCTATGAATTCATTTGTATGACGGATGCGCAGGCTGCTGTTTCAGTGATATGCCATTTTATTCAGGAACATATCATGAATATAGAACCCTGGGCTATGGGCATTTTCAATGGCTTCATCCTGTACACCCTGCCTTTCTGTAGTCTGTTCCTGTATGGAATATTTCGTGAACTAGCTATGGGTCGACTCTTCTCAGTCGTATTTGCTCTGTTGATTTGTTTTTTATCTCCGCAAATGTTGCGTTTAACCAACGGGCATTATGGTCTGGCCTATCTTTTTGTAATTCCTGCCATTTATTTTTTTCTTCTGAAAATGGTTCGATCTGGCCATGCCGGGTTTTATTTCCTGATGGTGATTGGAACGGGTATGTGTATCGGTATCAATAACGGTCATCTGGCACTGGCTGCCGGAATTCAGATTCTTTCTTTTGCATTGGTTTATTTGTTTCTGTTCCGAACCGATTCAGGATATAAGAAATGGCTACCCCTGCTTTCATTCATAGTCCTGATGAGCTTCTTTTTTTTCTTCATCCATAGTATGGATTCGGCTTCTGATCGGGAATTGCATCCCTGGGGATTCTTTACATTTTATTCTCAGCTATCTTCCTACTTCCTGCCTACCTATGGCTTTTTCTACAACAAACTCCATTCATTCTTTCCCGCTTCCGCTTTTGAAATAGAAGGTGAAGGCACTGCGTATCTGGGCACGCTGGCACTTTTGCTTCCCGTATTTATTTTGTTACGAATCGCATTCCGAACCATCAGGTACCACTCACTGCGCTGGCCTTACCGTAACAACATGGTGTTGGTGTTTTTGATTTCGCTTCTTCCGGTTATGCTCTACTCTATGGCATTACCATTTCGCTGGGGCCTCGAAAGCTGGGTATACCGAATTCCGTTTCTCGGTCAATTCCGTGTACCTGGCCGTTTCTCCTGGATTGTATACTATGCCTTTGGAATTGTACTGGGTTATACATTGTATATACTCATTCGGTGGCTGCGACGAAAACACCGGGTCTTCCCATTTTTATTGTGGATACCCATTTTGCTATTCTATGGCACCGACATCGTATCGGCATCGCGGTTTGTGATGCGATTCAGTTCCGGTGAAAATCATTTTCCATCCAATCCCTTTCTTGAAAAGCAGGAATGGAAAAAGGACTTACAACAACATGCCATCGATACCCAACATGTGCAGTGTATTCTGGGGTTACCTGTATTCAATGCCTGGTCATCGAAGTTTGGCATAGATACCGACCCGGATTCGCTGGTTACCCGCATGGTGATGATCAGTACTGAAACCGGTTTGCCGTGGATGAATGCCAAATTATCGCGTATCGCCGTTTCCCCTCTGATGCAGTCGACACAAATGGGATCGCATCCGGTTATTGTGAAGGAAATTCTTCAACATCTTCCTTCACGAAAAAAAATAGTACTCATCCATTTAAATTCATATAGCCCAACCGAATCAGAGCAAGCATTGATAGCGAAGGCACAACTGATATTCCGTGATGCCTCCTTTTCCTATTTCGAATTCGACCCATCTGTTTCGTGGAATAGCTATCGCGATTCAATTCGCCAGCTGGCACATACCCTTACTCCTGCATACCATACGCAGGAACAAGAACTTCGCCGGAGAGGATTACTTATCGAAGCCTTCATACAAAAACCCGTTCAAACCCATCCGGAAAATGTGATTTGTATACTCGATACCTTTTGTATCAATACAGCGGATAGTTTGCAAATGGAATGTTCGTTGTGGAATACCATTGACTATCATCTCGACGATGCCCCCTGGATGCGGGTACAGGTACTTGATCTTCACGATAGTATTTGTTTCGAAAAAGATCAGTGGAGTGCAAGGGGAAGGGATATTCAGCATGGTCAGATGCGTACGGAAATTCCATTCCAACTGAATAAAGGCCGTTACCGGGTTCAGGTCTTTCTGCTTCCGGGAGATCATCATGTACTTCATTCCTTTTTACTACGACCAGCGGATTTTAATTATTTCAACAGAAGGTCAGAGCGATTGTATTACAACAATTATCAGGTAGATGAATAATTAAAGATCAATAGACAGCCGGTCGAGACTGATGGTATTCTTTTCCTGCATATATCGTTCCAGCCCTTCTTTTCCTTTCCGTTCCGCCCAATCGAAATGAATACTGCGTTCGCCCTGATATTCATATAAGGGAACACCGTAACCACAGGAAGTTTGAACCAGATGTATATCGGCAACGATTAGTTGTCTTGAACTTTCATAGATCGGAAAATGACCGCTGAGTTCATCCCATAAAGCATGCTTTCGGGTAACCACAAATCCTTTTCCATATAACCTAAGGATATTCGGAACTTTTTCAAAAGAGCAGAACATCAATGTGATCCGTCCGTTCTCCTGCAGGTGTGCCGAAGTTTCATTACCACTTCCGATTAAATCCATATAAGCCACTCTATGTTCACTCAGTATTCTGAAACTATCGAGCCCTTTGGGGGAAATATTGACATGGGCATGTTCTCCCAATGGTGCCGTTCCTGTAAAGAACATATGCTGCCGGGCGATAAACTCGCGGTGTGATGTTTCAATTTGTTCACTGAATTTACCCATAGCTATTCTTCTTTTCCCAGTACCACTAAAACAAATTCGCCCCTTGGTGCATGTGCCTCGAAATAGTGCGCTACACTTTGCAGGGTTCCCCGATGATGCTCTTCAAATTTCTTACTCAACTCGCGGCAAACACAAACGGGCCGGTCGGCTCCAAAATAAGTGGCCAACTCGTTTAATGTTTTTACAATCCGGTGCGGACTTTCATAAAAAACCATCGTACGACTTTCCTCTTTCAATCGGTTCAACATCGTTTGGCGTCCTTTTTTTAATGGAAGAAATCCTTCAAAAACAAAACGATTGATAGGAAAACCACTATCCACCAGCGCTGGTACAAAAGCCGTAGGACCTGGCAGGCATTCCACTGCGATTCCCCGTTGTATGCAGGCCCTGACCAGCAAAAAACCGGGGTCGGAAATTCCGGGTGTTCCGGCATCGCTGATCAGAGCCAGCGTTTTTCCCTGAAGTAATTCATCACAAAAACGTTCCAGTACCTGGTGTTCGTTGTGTTGATGATAAGCCGATAAAGGAGTAGTAATACTAAAATGCTTGAGCAGGATACCTGAGGTTCGGGTATCTTCTGCCAGAATACGATCGGCCTCCTTTAAAACCCGGATGGCTCGCAGGGTGATATCTTCCAGATTGCCAAGCGGCGTGGGCACCAGATACAGTTTCACGTGCTAAAGGTAAGGGGAATGAAGGTTTCTTTTCATAGCTTATTTGATTCGCGACTCGTCATTGCCCTTCGCTTTGTATTTTTACAACCATGGCAATTGCACCTGAAACCGAAAATCAGTTAGTACGCGAAGAGGAAGAAAAAAAACTCATACTGCGTGAATACCGTTCGCTGCTTCGGGCCCTGAAACTTCGTTTAAAAAAAGGAGATAAACGGTTGGTGCGCCGGGCCTTTGAAATTGCGGCTGATGCGCACCAGCATATGCGACGGAAAAGTGGCGAACCCTATATTCTGCATCCGCTGGCCGTTGCCCGGATTGTGGTGGATGAAATCGGACTGGGTGTTACATCCGTTATCTGCGCCTTGTTGCACGATACCGTTGAAGATACTGAAGTGACCTTACATGAAATTGAAAGTGAGTTTGGAAGTACCTGTTCGAAAATAGTAGAAGGCCTGACTAAAATTTCGAATGTGGTAGAAACAAAGAATACCACCCAACAAGCCGAGAATTTTAAAAAAATATTGCTGACCCTGGCCGATGATCCCAGGGTGATTCTGATAAAGATCGCTGACCGCCTTCATAATATGCGTACCATGGATAGCATGAGCAGGGATAAGCAACTGAAGATTGCGTCGGAAACCACTTACCTCTATGCCCCGCTTGCTACCCGCCTTGGATTATATGAAATCAAATCGGAACTGGAAGACCTTTCGATGAAATATACCGAAACGGATGTTTTCGATGAGATAACACAGAAACTGAAAGATACCCGCCGCGAACGGACCCGCTACATTAATGAGTTTATAAAACCAATCCGTGAAGAGCTCGAAAAACATCAATTTCAGTTTGAGATTTATGGCAGGCCCAAATCAGTGCACTCGATCTGGCATAAAATGAAAACCAAGCATGTCACTTTCGAAGAGGTGTATGATTTATTTGCTATCCGGATTATATTAAAAACCCAAAACGAAAAAGAAGATTGCTGGAAAGTATTTTCCATCATCACCAATCACTATACCCACAGTCTTGAACGCTTGCGCGATTGGGTAAGCACACCCAAAAGTAACGGGTACGAAGCCTTACATACTACGGTGATGGGACCCAATGGCCGCTGGGTGGAAGTGCAGATCCGTACGGAACGAATGAATGAAATTGCCGAGAAAGGACTGGCGGCTCACTGGAAATACAAGGAAGGTTCAAACGGACAGGAATCGAAACTCGACGACTGGCTGAAACATATCCGCGAACTATTGCAGAATCCGGACAGCAACGCCATGGATTTTATCCAGGATTTAAAAAAGGATATTTTAGGAGATGAAATTTATGTGTATACACCGCAAGGCGATATGCGTATTTTACCCACAGGTTCAACATCGTTGGATTTTGCCTTTGATATTCACTCGGAATTGGGGAAACAATGCATTGGCGCCAAGGTAAATTATAAACTGGTTCCCATTGGTCACGTACTTCGTAATGCCGATCAGGTGGAAATCATTACATCGAAAAAACAAAAACCCCATGCCGACTGGCTGAACCTCGTGGTAACGGCTAAGGCCAAATCAAGAATAAAATATTATCTTAAAGAAGAAAAAAGGCTCATTGCTGCCGAAGGGAAAGAAGTATTGTTTCGTAAGCTGGAACACATGAAGG
>CAYWKR010000118.1:0-6501 GCA_964458785.1 uncultured Bifidobacterium sp.
TCTACCCTATTCGTCATCTGCCTGCTGGCTATGGCAGGTCATGCCCAATTGGTCATCAACGAGTATTCCTGTTCAAACTACAATTCGTACGCCGATGCTTTCGGAGGGTTTGAAGACTGGATTGAGATTTATAATGGAGGTGCTGCACCGGTGGATCTGGCTGGCTATTATTTCAGTGATGATCCCACAGATCCTCAGAAATTTCAGGTACCCACCGGATTTGCTACGGTGGTGAATGCCGGACAACGAAAAATGGTTTTTGCCAGTAACCGCGATACCGTTACACCCGGGGGGCAGATTCACACCAGTTTCCGTTTAACCCAAACCCATAGTGAATGGATCCTGTTCTCGAATCCATCTGGCACCCTGATTGATTCGGTTTATTGCAAACTCACCCAACGGGGTCATTCAAGAGGGCGTTCTACCGATGGGGCTGCCACCTGGGGTATCTTTTCGGTACCCACTCCAAATGCCAGCAACGGTACCCAAACAGCCTATACAGCCTATGCTACCCGTCCGAGTTTTAATCTCAGTGCAGGGAATTACACATCCACGCAAAACATCACCCTGAGTAGCCCGGATCCTAACGTAACCATTTATTACACTTTAATTGGTACTACACCAACCGCTGCATCCACAGCGTATACTACCCCTATTCCGGTTTCGGTAACAACGGCCATCAGGGCAAGGGCTATTAGTTCAAATCCTGCCATTTTACCCAGTTTTGTTGAAACCAATACCTATTTTATTAACGATGCGGTAGATTCACGCTATAATATCGTTTCGTTATGTGGTCCGTTTACAGCAGCCAGCAGTGGTGGTGGTGGTTATCTGTTTGGCTTTGGATCCACACCCGCCTGGAGTTCTTGCGAATATTTCGATAATAATTTCAACCTGCAATTTGAACAGGATGTGCTGACCACCCGACACGGAAACGATTCATGGGCTTATGCGCAAAAGGGTATGGACGTAGAAGCCTTCGATGAAACGGGAACCAAAGCCGAATTTGCTCATAATTTTTTCAATACTACACTTCGCGATACGTTCGGCCGCTTCATTTTAAAAAATGCCGGATCTGATAACTTCCCGTTAGGCCCCGGTAATAGTTGCCATATCCGGGATGTATTTGCCCAAACACTGGCTGAAAAGTATAATCTGGATATGGACTATCGTCGTTTTCGCCCGTCTGTCGTGTTCATCAACGGTCAATACTGGGGCGTTTACGATTTCCGGGAACGGGTAGATGGCGAATTCTTCAAGTATTATTACAATAAGTCAAAAGACAAAGTGGATCATCTGTCCTACTGGGGTGGATTAACCATCCGGATGGGATCTGATACCGGTTGGGTGAATTTATATAACTATATCATGGCAAACCCCATGTCGAATCCTGCGAACTATGCGCATGTAAAGCAATTCCTGGGTATTAAAAGTTTCATACAGTACTTTATTTTCAATGAATATCTGGTGAATCACGACTGGTTAAACTGGAATACCATGTGGTGGAGAGCCCGCGGAAATTCAAATCCGGTGAAATGGCGTTATGCCCTTTGGGATGAAGATGCCATTTGTGGTCTTAGTAATCCGAATTATACCGGTGTAGGTACGATTGGACCTACCAACGATCCCTGTGAACCGACCTCGCTCTTTCAGAATAATTCGAGTATAAAGCATACCGATATGCTGACGAAGTTGTTTAACAGTCCGGAATTTGAACAAAGTTTTAAAAACGAATGGGTTGATATGTTGAATGGCTGTTTCGAATGCCAGAATATATTAAATCACTTCGATTCCATTGTGGCTGTATTTAATCCGGAAATGAACCGGCAGGCTGTACGATGGAGTGGCAGCATTGCAAACTGGAATACCAATGTAACAGCCATGCGAAACTGGATTATCAGCCGTTGCAATGTGATCGGAGCAGCCCTGGCCGATAGTGGTTGTCTGGATTTGAATACCCAGACCCTGAAGTTGAATGTAAGTCCACCCAATTCAGGGGTAGTTTCACTGAATGGTTCGGTAAAAACGCCTTATGTGTGGAGTCGCTTACTGCAAGCCGATACCATTTATACCCTGAAAGCGACACCTACTGCCGGTCCGTATTGGACTTTCGATCATTGGGAAAAACAGGATATCACCAATAATTTTATTCCTAATGCCACTACCGATTCGATCCAGTTCGATTTCAAGAAAAAAGATTCGGTGATTGCCTTCTTCAAATATTTCAATTACGATTCGGTAGAAATCACCTTTGATGTTACACCCATTGGAGGCGGAACCATACTCTTTAATGGTGTGCTCATTCCTTCATATCCTACCACTTTCACCATGGATCGGAGAAATATTTATGGTATAGAAGCCATTCCGGCCTTAAGTTACAAATTCCTTACCTGGCAGAAGAACAATAGTAATACATTCATACTGCCTTCACTCACCGATAAGAAAGCTACCCTGGAATATAAAGACAAAGAAACCGTGGTTGCCGAATTCGAATTCATTCCTCCTCCTCCTCCACCGCCGCCGCTTCCTAATCTGACAGAAATAGATAAATCCGGCATCTTCATTCCAAATGTGTTCTCACCCAATGGTGATAATAAAAATGATGTATTCCGTATTCAGGTGGGCAAAGATGTAACCGGAATGGATATGGCCGTATTCGATCGTTGGGGCAAACAGGTATATCATACCAGCGATATTAATAAAGGATGGGATGGTACCTATGATGGACAGGCTGCTGATGTAGGTGTCTATCAGTATGTAATTCAGGTAAAATTCCGCGACCATTCCATCAGTACCTATAAAGGGGATGTAACGCTGTTACGATAATCAGCATATCATAGAAATCATAAACCACCGTAGCAACAGTTGCGGTGGTTTTTTATATTTACAGAATGGGAATCAGCAGTTTATTGTGGATATGCTTCATGCTGGTATCGCATACCCCGTATACTGTTTCCAAAGCACGGGTTCAGTTCGTTTCGGAAGCCAATCTCGAAAAAATCAAAGCTCTTTCTACGCAGCTTCATGGCGTAATGGATCCGGGGAACAATCAATTTCGGTTCGATGTCCTGTTGAATACGTTTCATGGTTTTAATAACGATTTGCAGGAAGATCATTTTCTGGAGAACTATATCGAATTTGAGAAGTATCCAAAAGCCAGTTTCAGCGGACGCATTGTAGATGCCATCAATTTCGAAAAACCCGGTCGGTATGAAGTACGGGCGAAAGGCGATTTTTGCGTTCATGGCATTTGTATTAATAAAATTATCCCTGTTCAGATTACCATCTTAAATGAACGTCAACTGCGGGCTCAAACTATTTTCACTTTTAATCTTCAGGAATTTCAAATCCGGGTGCCCAAGGTGGTTCATAAAAAAGTGGCTGAAAACATCGCCATTCAGATCGATATACAAATGGAATCAAAACCCACCCCTTGAATCAACTGCTCCGAATATTTATTATACTCTTACCTGGTTTAATCACCAAGGCAAGGGCAGCTCAGGTGCGGGAAGTACGTTACCAATATACCAGTCTGTATTGCGATTCGGAAAACCGTATCTGGATTGGAACCGCCATGGGTTTATATGAATTCAGAAACGGATATAGCAATCGTATTCCGAATACCCCCAACCTGTATATTACCGCCCTGTCCTCTTTTTACAATCAATTACTGATTGGCACACGGGATGGAACGGTTTATACTTATGATTTAAGCACAAAACAATTTACCCGAAGGGCGCAATTGAAAAGTGAAATCAGTTCGTTCTGTCATAGTCCCGGTTTTTTATGTATCAGCACTAAAGGTCACGGACTTTGTTTCATTAATCCTTACCGCATTTCTATACTAAATGAAGGAAAGGGAATTGGAAATGGCTTTGTATACCAATGTATCCCGTACCGGAATAAAATGTATAGCGCTACCGATGCAGGTATTTATTGTAACGAAAAAAACGGCAATTCGGTCGAGTTTACACTCCGGGGAACTTTGCCTGATCAGTTAATTACAGCGATGGCGTTATGGGATGACCGTTTATTATGCGGAACACAACAAGGCGATGTATTTTTTATTGGTCTGAAGGACCATTCAGTACAACGACTTCCGGTTTCAGAATGTAAGGGATCACAAATTCATTCTGTACTTCCCGGTAAACGTATTATTTATATTGGTAGCGATTCGGGGGCATATCGTTTCGATGTTCTGTCTGGTAAGGTGTATACCGAAATTGATCATCGCCCTGTTTTACATATCGCCTACGATCAGGAAGCCACCGTCTGGTTTCAGGGACCTCATGAACTCATCAGTTCTACGGAAGAACAAATGATATTACACCGGAATATAGCCGACATTCCCTGTAAACTGGTTCATGCAGTATGGCAGGATAAAAATCAGGGCCTCTGGTTTACTCCTGATCAGGGTCTTTGCTATTACCATTTTTTACAGGATGAATTCAGAAAATATACCTTGACTCCTCCGGATAAACTCACCGATATTACCGGAATTTATCGCGATGCAAGGAATAATCTATGGGTTAGCACCATGGGAGCCGGATTATTCAGATTCGACAGTACGAACAAGCAATTCCGGTCCATTCCTGTGAGCAGTGGAGAAGAAAATACGGGTTTACTGGGCGTAAACGGCAACTCAACTTCGGTATGGGCGTATGGGTTGAATGGGGTTTGGTCGATGAACATCGCTGATCCTTCCTTTCAATTTAAACCACTTCTGGGAAATGTCTCCAGTTCCATGTATGTATACCAGGTGAAAGAGGACAGCAAAGGTCGGATCTGGATGGCTACCGATGGAAAGGGTTTGATTTATCTTGAAGGAAACGGTTTACATTATTTCAGTCAGGAAAAAAAAATTCCTGTTCAGGTAGTGTATTCGGTGGTCGAAGATTCGATACACCAGATTTGGTTTAGTGACTATCAGAATGGAATTTATATCGACTCCGGAAATAAAATAATTCATCTGGATCAATCGAACGGGCTCTCATCCAATGAAATCACATCCCTGATTCCATACCAAAAGGAGTATGTGGTGGCCAGTTCTAACGTGGGCATCGATCTGATTCATATTCATACCCGCGCAGTAACGCATTTTTATTTTAATTCCTATCAATCGGCCTGTATTCCCGAGGTGAATGCCATAGCTGGAAATTCTGGTTATGTAATGCTGGGATGTGATAAAGGACTACTCGAATTCAGATTACCGGAATACCGTACAGCATTTGCAGCCGAGGCATTCATAGAAGATATTCTGGTAATGAATCAGGTAGTGAGTCATTCCAAAACCAAATTCGATGCAGGGGATAATTTTTTCAAATTCAAAATTGGCTCCCGCTGGAATGAGAACGAACTCCTGTATTTCCGTTATCGTATGCAGGGTTTGAATATGGCCTGGAATCAAACAGTTGACAAAGAGGTTGTATTCCCCCGCTTAAATCCCGGTCGGTATACTTTTGATCTGGAAGTAGCCAATAACCGGCAATTCATGAATGCTTCCAGAACATCGTATTCATTTATTATCTTAAATCCCTTCTACAGACAATGGTGGTTTCTGAGCGGAATGGCTGCCTTGCTGATTTCAGGAATCATATTATTTATGCGTTTCCGGGAACGACGTTTGAACCGCATGGAAAAATTAGAGAAAGAAAAGCTCATGGCCGAATTTCAGGCTTTGAAACATCAGGTCAGTCCGCATTTTTTATTCAATAGCTTTAATACATTAATTCAGATTATCGATGAAGACCCCGAAGCGGCCATAGAATATGCACAAATGCTCAGCGAATTTTATCGCTCCCTGCTTTCCTACCGCGACGTTGACCTGGTAAGTCTGGAAGAAGAACTTGGGCTATTGGAAAAGTATATCTATCTGCAAAAAATGCGTTTCGGGGAATCGCTGATTTTTGAAAATTCCTGTTCAGCCAATCAAATTGAGGGGTACGCGATTCCACCACTGACACTTCAGCTTCTGGCAGAAAATGCGGTAAAGCATAATACCATTTCATCTTCAAAACCTCTTCAGATTACGGTACGAATTGATGACACCCATCTGGTACTCCGGAATAATCTCAATCCCAAATTACAACAGGCAGCCGGCGAACATGTTGGCCTGGAAAATATCCAAAACCGGTTTCGCTTGTTAACAAAGAAGGGCGTTGAAATTCAGGTGAATGACAATAACTTTACGGTGCTTATTCCTTTAATTGAATCATAAGTCATGCAAGCGATCATCATTGAAGATGAAAAACCGGCTGCCCGTCGATTAGGTAAATTGATTGCGGAAATAGATCCCGAAATCGAAATACTGGTTGTACTTGATTCAGTAGAATCGGCAACTGACTGGCTGAATAATCATCCCCCACCCGACGTGATGTTTATGGATATTCATCTGGCAGATGGATCCAGTTTTAATTTGTTCAAGAAGGTAACAGTCACTAGTCCGGTTATTTTTGTTACTGCTTACGACGAGTATGCCCTAGACGCTTTCAAGGTCAATAG
>CAYWKR010000119.1:0-6447 GCA_964458785.1 uncultured Bifidobacterium sp.
GCATACGATTACGCCGGCAGACTGAATACCTTTAATCAGCTTCGCTCCCAGCCATTGCAGTCGCTGAATAATGATGTAGCTACCCTTGGAAGGGTTTTATTTTACGAACGCAAATTGTCGGCCAACAATATGGTATCCTGTGGCAGTTGTCACGAGCAAAGCAAGGCGTTTACCGATGGGCAACGCTTTAGCACCGGACTGGCCATGGCAAAAACACCCCGTAATACACCTATGGTTTGCAATACGGTGTTACAAAGTCACTTTTTCTGGGACGGACGGGAAGATACCCTGCGGAACATGGTCACCAAACCCATTCTGAATCATATCGAAATGGGAGTAAGTGATTTGAATCTGGTGGTACCCGAACTGGAAGCAACTCCTTACTATGCGACCTTGTTCGAAAAGGCGTTTGGCGATTCCAAAATCAGCAGCGAACGTATTGCCATGGCACTGGAACAATTTGTCAACAGTATCGTTTCATATCAAAACCGCAGGGATCAGGAACTTAGCCACGCTCCTTTTGCCCAACTATATACCCTCGATGAACGGGTGGGTCGTCAGTTGTTTATGAATTCGCTACCCTGTGCATCCTGCCACAATAGCGATGACCTGCAATTTGGATGGAGTGGTTCTCAGTTTATGAATATTGGACTGGATGAACATTATACCGATAAAGGAGCGCAATTTACCGGATCAACGTCGGAAGGATTTTTTAAAGTACCCAGTTTGCGCAATGTAGCATTAACCGCTCCTTATATGCACGATGGCCGTTTTAAAACACTGGAAGAAGTAATTGATTTTTATTCAAAAAATATTCAGGCCCATCCCGATCTCAGTTTCAATTTACAGAGTGGATGGAAGGGTGGTATTTTCTTCCCCACTTTTATGGATGATCCGGAAGTGAATATGCTGGCTACGGTAAAAACCAATTCAGGTATCGGAAAATTTGGAGAACCCCTTCGATTTGAACTTTCCGATTATCAGAAAAAGTGTCTGGTGGCTTTTCTTAAAACATTCACCGATGTGAATCTGATTTCGAATCCTATGTATTCTGACCCTTTCCGGAAATAATTCATTTCCGGATACCTTAAAGGATCAGATAGCACTTCCCTGTATTTTCATTTTGTTCATACCTTTAAACCATGCTTCGGTATGAGCGTTATCTCTTTTATGTTTTCCTGCTGCTGTCGGTCAGTATTATTCTGATGCCCCGTTACTATATTACCGGCGATGGTGCCAGTCATACATACAACGCCAGGATTTTATTCGACATGGTTTTTAACCGGGACCGGGATTTCTATTCCGGGTTCTTTCAAATCAACAGAAATCTGGATCCCAACTGGTGCAGTCATCTGCTGCTTGGAACATTGTTGCAGTTGATGCCGGCCTGGTTAGCCGATAAAAGTGTACAGCTGATATGCATTGTTGCCATGGCCCTGGGATTCAGGTATCTCATCCGGTCGGTACGTACCGAAAACAGTTTTCTTTCCTTATTATTTTATCCCTTTTCGTTTACCCTCGCTTTTCAGGAGGGTTTTTATAATTATAGTCTTGGATTGGCATTCTTCTGCTTCACGATTGGATACCTCATCCGTCACCGTCACGAAAGCGATCATCCGGTAGTACAACTTCGACTTTCCCTTTTATTGCTTCTCACTGCATTATCGCATGGCATGCCCCTCACCTATGCATTATTGTTTATCCTTCTGTTATGGGTACATGTTTATTTTCGATTTCTTATTCCATTCGATATTCGTCGGTTTAGTGTGTATGCTGCACAATGGATACTGGTTATGCTTCCTTCGGTATTGATTTTATTTTTATTTCTGCTTAAAAGAGGAATGCACCGGGAACCCCATGCCTGGAGTTGGGGAGAAAAGGGGGTACAGTTTCTTCAGTTTTTTGGAAGTCAGAGCACACGACATATTGAGAAATTTCCGGCCATGGCCAGCGGACTTCTTATTCTGACTTTTCTTGTATATGCCCTATTGATAAACCCAAAGCATACCAAAGAAAAACACCGTTTGCCGGTATGGATATTTTTATTCATGGCCGTGTTTACATTAATCAGTTATTTTACTTGTCCGCAAAGTATAGGTGGCGCCGGAAGTATCGATCTGCGTCTGGTTTTTCTTCCTCCCTTTTTTGTGATCCTTTTTCTGGCTACCCGAAACTGGAACGAACTGATGCGATGGATGTATATACTCTCCTGCTTCTTCATTACCCTCTCCTTTTTGCTCATTCGTTTTCCCTATGTACTGAAAGCAGGAAAAATCGGGAATGAAATCATGGAAGCAGCTCCGTATATTAAAAACCGTTCGGTGGTTTTAAATCTGCATTTCGATTACTGGCAAAAACTGGCACGGGGCGGACAATTATTTGAGAAAGATGGTTCGTTTCTGCATTTCTCCGACTTTTTAGGTGCCGAAAAAAACAAGCACCTGATTTTATTAAATAATTACGAAGCAGAAATTAATTACTTCCCGGTAAACTGGCAGCCCGGCATAAATCCAAGAACATCCATTGCCGGAATGATACAGGGAACCCTTCCTCCGTGTGGTGATTATCATGCGTATGAAAAACAAACAGGAAAAAAGATCGACTATATTCTATGTCAAAACTGGGATGCCAGTCTGGCCAAACATCCCTGTGTAGTTTCCCTCATGCAACAAATTCAACAGGAATTCACCTGTGTATTTGATAGCCGTCATCATGCGATTAAAGTGTATAAACGGAAATAAGTTTGGCTTTCACTTATACCGTTTCCTTCAGTAATCGTGGCGTAATACCCTGAACGGCATCGGCAATGGCTTTTATATGGGCTGGTGTAGTGCCGCAACAACCCCCTACCAGATTCACCAATCCATCATGTGCCCATTCCGAAATAATACTGGCCGTAATAGCCGGTGTTTCATCGTATTCCCCCATGGCATTCGGCAAACCAGCATTGGGATAGGCGCTCACATAACAGGTGGCTAACTGAGAAAGGGTTTCAATAAACGGACGCATCTGTCGTCCTCCCAATGCACAATTCAATCCGATACTCAGCGGACGGGCATGTTCTACCGAATAATAGAATGCATCGAGCGTTTGACCACTCAGGGTACGACCTGAATTATCGGTGATGGTACCTGAAATCAGAATCGGAAGATCGAGCCCCTGTTCTTCCATATAGGTTCGTGCTGCATAAATAGCTGCTTTGGCATTCAGTGTATCAAAAATCGTTTCAATCAGCAGCACATCTACTCCTCCATCGATCAGTCCTTTTACCTGTTCGGTATACGCCATAGCCACTTCATCGAACTGCACGGCGCGATACCCGGGATTATTCACGTCGGGCGAAAGAGACAAGGTTCGGTTTGTGGGGCCAATGGCACCGGCTACAAAATAGTGTTCTGCTTTTTTATGCGGATGCGCTTCCAGAAATTGGGTAATGGCTTCGCGTGCACATTGCGCCGAGGCTACATTCAGTTCATAGCTGAGTTCCTGCATCTGGTAATCGGCCATGGAAATTCGCTGGGCACTGAAGGTATTCGTTTCAATAATATTGGCGCCGGCTTCAAGGTATTCGAGGTGAATCTGCCGGATCACATCAGGACGAGTAACAGACAATACATCATTATTCCCTTTCAGATCGCAGGGCCATTGCTCAAAACGGGTTCCGCGAAAATCGTTTTCCTGAAGCTGGTAACGCTGTATCATGGTACCCATGGCTCCGTCGATAATAACTATTTGTTGCTGAAGTAATTTTTCCAGTGCGTGCATATTCTGTTTTGTTGTGAACTGTACGCAACCGGCAAACCGCAGAGGGCGAACCGGGATGAGTATTAGTTCGGTTTGATAAGCAGGTCGAACAATAAACAAATCTACCTGTGCCCCAAAAGTAAACCCCTGTTTCGGAATTAAACATATTATTTTTGTGCCTTTGCCGCCTATTCCTTTTGTATGAAGTTTACCCTGGCCTATACCCTGTTATTTTTATACGTTATTGCAGCTATTGTTTTTTGGGGTTATAGCCTGAATAAGCAGAACCGTCAACTTTTTAATCTGGAGAAAGAGAAACTGGAACTGATGCGAAAGCAAATGCCCGAAACCGAATACCAGGCAAACTATCAGAAGATTCTGCAAAATAAAATCCGGAGGAATAAACAATACTGGGGCGAAGGAAGCACCTTTATACTGATCATATTATTAACCGCCGGGATTGTGTATTATGCCTATTACCGGCAACGGGCACTGGCCCGTTTGCAGCAGAACTTTATGCTGAGTGTAACCCACGAATTAAAATCGCCTTTAGCCGGCATCAAATTAAACCTTCAAACCCTTGAAAAACGAAAACTGGAAGAAGCGATTCAACAAAAACTATTTCAGCATACGCTTACCGAAACCGACCGTTTGAATGATTTATGTAATAATATATTGGTATCCACACAACTCGAAAGCAAACATCAGGCATTGTATAACGAACAAATCGTGCTGAGAGATCTGATTGAAACCCTATTAACGCAATTACAAAGCCGCTATCCGAATTATACATTTCAACTGGATCCGGAATTTCCCGATTTTGAACTCGAAGCTGATCGTTCCCTATGGCAGTTACTCATCAGTAACCTCCTTGAAAATGCCCGTAAATATTCCGAACCGCAGGAACCGATACAGGTACGTGGCGAATTCCGTCAAGACCGCTTTCATCTTCTGATTTGTGATCAGGGTAAAGGCATTCCGGATGCAGAGAAAGAAAAAATATTTGAAAAGTTTTATCGGGTGGGTAACGAAAATATCCGGACCTCAAAAGGAACCGGATTGGGTTTATACATTGTACGGAAAATTGTACGACTCTATAAATATGACATTCAGGTGAGAAACAATGAACCCAAAGGCTCTATTTTTGAAATAGTATTCGCATAGCGCATGATGCCATCCAAACACTATAAAGCCAATATTCTGCTGGTTGAAGACGAGGAAAGTTTACGTGAAGCGTTGAAACTGAATCTGGAAATGGAAGCCTATGAAGTAACTTCGGTAGGCAACGGAAAAGCAGCACTGAAAGCCTTTCAGGAAGAATATTTCGATTGTATTATACTCGATATCATGATGCCGGAAATAGATGGTCTGATGGTATGCGAAAGTATACGCCTGTCGAACGACAAGGTGCCCATTTTGTTTCTTTCGGCCAGAAGCAGCGGTGCCGACCGGGTGATGGGTTTGAAAAAAGGAGGAGATGATTACCTTACCAAACCATTTAATCTGGAAGAATTATTACTGCGGGTCGACAAATTAATTCAGAAGAATAAACAACTGGATAAGGGAAGCAACGACTGGAATGTGTACGAAATCGGAAAAGGACGAATTGATTTACAGGCACAGGAATGCACCGATATTCATGGCAAAAAACATGCACTCACCAAAAAGGAATTACAATTTCTGAAACTACTCATTGATCATAAAAATGAAGTGGTTTCACGCGAGTATATTCTTAAAATGGTGTGGGGCTTTAATGTATTTCCCACTACCCGTACCATTGATAATTTTATCATGACCTATCGGAAATACTTCGAAGAGAATCCACGAAATCCGCAACATTTTATCAGTATCCGGGGTACCGGTTACAAGTTCACCGGTTGATGTTTCCGTTGCCGGTAATAAAAAAGGCAGGTAAAAAACAGTATAAATACTAAAACCGCCTGAATCTCCAGGGCATCATCTGTCAGCATATTCAATATCCAAAGCGGCACCATCCATATACCGGTATCTTCCTGCCACCGGATAAAACGGATAAACAAAAAAACAAGTAGGAGAAGCAAAACCAGAACTCCGGCTATTCCGGTTTCAAGCCAGGTATGCAACCACTGGTTGTGGGTTTGCATCCGGTCGCGAACCAGATTATGATATCCCTCTGCTTCCATCTCCTGTAACAAGACCCGGTTGGCTTGTCCGCTCCCATACCCAAGCAGGGGTTGCCTTTTTATCAGCTTCCACGATATATCCCAGGCAATGATGCGGCTTCCGGTGGAATTCATTTTAGTGGTTTCCTTGTTTACTTCCTTTGTATTTCCCTTTGTTTCCTGTATGCGGTAACGAATACCGGGTATCTGCATCATGAGCGCAGCGGTGAGAAGAACTATCCCTGACAGGAAAAGCCATTGCTTCCATCCGGATAAAAAAAGGGCAACCACGTTGCGGAATAAAACCACCATAAACAATACAAGAAATAGGAGGGCTGTTTTTGACAACAGGAGGAATAGAACCATTAAAAAGAAAAGGGCCAATCCAATATGTACCCACTGGAGTTTTCTTTCCGCGCGGAACATGTTGAAGGCAGTATTTACATTCCATACCAGCGCCAGACAGAAAAAATTAGAATAGTATCCGGGATGCATGATGGCTTCGGAAATACTCATCCGGTTCATCATTTTAGTCATTCCCTGTTCATGATATTTAATACAT
>CAYWKR010000120.1:0-6422 GCA_964458785.1 uncultured Bifidobacterium sp.
TGATTGAAGTAGGAGTGAATGTGCCTAATGCCAGTGTGATGCTGATTGAAAGTGCTGAACGCTTTGGATTACTTCAACTTCATCAGCTCCGGGGACGCGTGGGTCGCGGTGCCGATCAATCGTATTGTATTTTACTCAGTACCGATAAAATATCGGCGTTCGGCCGCAAACGAATGCAAACCATGGTAGAGGAAAGCAGTGGTTTTGCGATTGCCGAAAAAGATCTCGAATTACGGGGGCCTGGCGAACTGGACGGAACACGACAAAGTGGAAGTGCCGATTTGAAATTAGCCGATATAGTAAAAGATGCCGCTTTGTTGCAGGAAGCCCGGGATGCAGCATTTGCCTTGCTTCAGGATGATCCTGCACTGGAAAAAAGCGAACACACGGCCTTGCGTAAATTTCTGATGCAGCGAAAAGACAAGGAAATCTGGAGCCGGATTTCTTAGCCGGAAGGATTCGCTTTTTGAATTAATGATCGCTGTGTGGTGTTTCTTCTGTTTTTGGAACAGGAGGTGTATTGGCATCCTTGCGCATCTGTTCTTCTTTTTTCAAATCCTCCGGACTGGGTTCTACACTGGTGAGAACAAATTCAGAAACTACTTTCTTCCCGGCAACCCAAATGGAATAGGTATCGTTAGGAAGGGTAGTGAGCATAAATCCGCCTTCGTTGGTAGTAGCCACCGAATAGGTTTTGCCATCATTGGTTTTAAAACTAACCAAGCGGTTTGCTGCCGGATTCTTTTTCTGCTTGTTTTGCGTGGTGGTATCGGTACTGATCTGCTCAAAGGTGTTCATTAATTTAGGATCCAGTATAATTCTTCCAGCCACCGCACAATTATCGCACCCTCTGAGTTTGGGCGTTTTTGTGCCCCGAACCGAAACATTGAAATTATTTTTCTCGGTTGCATCTAATTGTACTTCCACGAAAGTGATATTGATATTATCATTTCCTTTTTCAATTTTTACCATATTGGGTGTAGGTCCACCATATTTGGTACGTTCACGGGGTTTCATAAAGCGTTTACCGGTTGGATCCAGTGGTATAGCCTGAGAAGAGCTACCCGGCGTTGGAGGTGGTGTAGGCGTTTGAGCTTCTGCTACCCCGGTAAAAAAAATACATGCGAATACGAATGGAATTATGTTCAACTTCATAACACTGTTTTTTAAAGTGGGCCAAAGGTAAATCATTTCAAACAGTTCTGCTATGGCCGGAATCGGGAAACTGCTTCTTCATTTCATCCATCACCTGATGAAAACAAAGCTGAAACCAGGCGCTGAATTGCTGAGGTTCCGATTTTAATCGTTTCTGAATTTCAGTGGGCGAGATATAGAGCCAATCCTGCACCTCGGAAGGATCAGGATGCGGATTTTCGTTACAAATGCCGGTGAAGACATGGTCGTATTCATGTTCCGTTAATCCATTTCCCACAGGTTGATGATATACGAATTGCAGGAGAGGATTCAAGGGAGTAACTATTCCCATCTCTTCCTTTAATCGTCTTTCGGCTGCTTTCATAGTACCTTCTCCCGGAAACGGATGGGTACAACAGGTATTCGACCACAGACCGGCAGAATGATATTTCTCCACACTGCGTTGCTGAAGCAGGAGATCCCCTCCGGTATTGAAAATAAATACCGAAATGGCTCTATGTAATATCCCTTCCCGGTGAGCCTTCATTTTTTCGCAGAGACCAATCTCCAAATCATTTTCATCTACCAGTATCACCTGATCACTAATCTTCATGCGGTCAAAGATAATTCCTGTCCCGTGGCCTGTATCTTCGTGCTGTTAAAAGAAAACGAAAACGAATGGAAAGACTATGAGGACGCATGAAGAGGTTCTGGATATTTATACCGATGGTGCTGCACGGGGAAATCCCGGGAAGGGGGGCTACGGCATTGTTATGAAATGGAAAGGGAAGCGGAAAGAAATGAGTGCAGGATATCGATATACTACGAATAACCGGATGGAATTGTTGGCGGTAATTGTGGCCCTCGAAACATTAAAACGGGACGGCTTGCATATCCGGATTACCACCGATAGTAAATATGTGGCCGATGCCGTAGAGAAAAAATGGGTATTCGGTTGGGTGAAGAATCGCTTCAAGAATAAAAAAAATCAGGATCTCTGGTTGCGATTTCTTGATTCATATCATAAACACCAGATTCGTTTTTTTTGGGTGAAGGGTCATGCCTCCCATCCGGAGAATAACCGTTGCGATGAATTAGCTACCCAGGCGGCCGACGGTACCGATCTGCTCACCGATGAATGGTTTGAACAACACAAGGAGCAGGAATTACTTTAAAGGAAACTGAACCATTTTTCAGGAAAGGCGAAATAAAAACGGATGTTCCCATATACATTTCGTTGTGGTAATGAACCTCGGTGACTTTCTATACCTGCTGCAGCTTGTACCCAAATACCATACATGATTGCAGTATGTAATCCGGCTTGTGCCATCGTGGTATGTAATCCGGCCACATTCCGGTACTGCGCTTCGAGAAAAACACTTTGCCTTCTCTGGCCGGCATACGCTCGGCATGTTGCTGAAAATCGATTCGACCAGTTGGCGTAGTTTCGGGTCAAATTTTCTTCTACTCCGAATACAATTTGTGCCCAGTGGCAATTTTTTCCGGGTTGAAGTGCAGCAGTCAGCCACAAGGTATGCGATGCCTGATTGGTTGCAGTAATGGATGAAGAATTGTTCATAGTTCCTGCATAGGCGAAGTCTACCCGTGACGCATTCCAATGGGTATTCTCATACCTGGCGGTACTTTCTATAAATTGACTATTGATTTCACTTAGCAGCATACTGTCTTCTATGGCACTTTGCCATTCCGGATGTTCAGCCAGGTCGCGGCTGGTAAAACCATATTTTTTCATAAGCCAGTCTTTTTTGCTTGCAATCAGTTCTTCATACAAATCCAGACTCCGGTAAAGATTCTGGTTCAGGAAGGCTGTATCGTTTCTGAAATCGCCACTATCGTACAAGGTGCTGTGTAATCCAATCGACAAACGTTCCATCGAACCCGAAGCTGAAGTTTGGGTGGCGGCAGACAGTCTCGTTTTGCAAAGGGTACGTATCCATCCTTTCTTTTGGTACGATGAAAGACTGAACCAGTTTCCCGTAAATAATACGGGAGCTACTTCAACCCCGAAATTCTTCGGAATACGGAACCGACCGTTTTCAAAAAAACCGGAACACATCAATGCCAGATCCAGTGCACTGGAAGGACGCAACAATCCGGAATTTTCCTCCTGTACCGATTGAAAGGCTGGAATATCGGCAACAGGCAATACACGTGAAATATACTGTTGCACGAATGAATCAATCACGTCATGTCCTTGTATCTGCGCCTGTGCATCACGACAGGAAAAAAGGAGAATCAACAGACTGAGGATGAGCTTTGTTTTTTTCATTCTTCAAACCGTATTTCAGAATAATGTTGAATCGTACGAATACGATTTCCAATAACTGCTTTTTTATCGGGCAGGGTCCATTCACCCACAACGATGCCATCTGCCTTCAGCTGAATGTTCATAGCAAATGGCCCTTGATTTTCATCGTCGTATAATCCTTTGATGGTAGAATGAATATCAAGAATCTGAGGATGAAGCTGTTGGGGTATGGGAAAACGAAACCGGCTTTCTCTGGCATTATTTCCTGTATGCTTCATCAGAACAGAGTCGTTTGATGCCTCTCTGAAAACACAGGTAAAACTCGCTGCTATCAGACCCGTAAATTCTAATTCAAGAAATGCTTCAGTGAACCGGAACGGAATATGAACAACAGGCAAACTCATGGCAGGTATAAATATACTCTGCAGGGTATGAAAAAGCAAGCTATAGGAATGTCTGTCAGGGATGGTTTGAAAAAATAAATCCGTTGATATTGGTTTCAATCACCGGGCTATCCAGCAAATCCACATTCCCGTCTCCATTCAAATCGGTGGCCAGATAACCGGAGGCAAAATTATTAATATCCACTTCCAGCAAACTTTGATCCAGCAAATCGATATTCTCGTCAAAATTGAGTTCCCCACTATAAAAAGCCCAGATACCAGTTTCCACTTCCACCTGATTATCGCCATAGGCCTTGGTGATCTGATCACTAAAGGTATATGAGGTGGTATTCGCCGGAACCGGATTTTTACTCCAGGTACCTATACTGTTTCGATGCAACACTTCGATATAAAATGGAACGCCAGGTGAAGTACTGAAAACAGCATTGGCTGTTCCATTGGTTTGTAACAAGGCGGTACAGCTTGTTAAAATAGTATATGGTGCCGAAGCGCTTCTAAGATTGACGATGATGGAATCGCAAAGATTTGGATTGAAGCCAACGCCCTGATTCATTAACGCAGGATTCATGGTACCACTTCCAGCATAATAGCCCTGTAAATAAAGTTGCAATTGAAGATTCAGTCCGCAGTTGATTGTTACATGAAGGGAGTCAGTCTGATGACAACCATTGATATCCTGTACATCGATATGATACCATTCGGGTGCTGTAATATTGGTTGCATTCACCACAGCGGTATTTGTAGTACTCAATGTGCTGTTCAGGTTATTGCTCCAGGTGAAACTGATGGGAGGCAGAGGAGTTGCACCACCACTAATATTGAGTGTGTAGTCTTCAATTTCGCCCCACAATACATTACTGCATGGGTTTGGATATCCACCGAAAGTTAATCTGACCCGCATTCGCACTGAACCATTAAAAGCATAGGGTGGTATAGTTAATGCATATTGGGTCAAAGCACCTGCAGCAGGAAAATTGTACACTTCACCGGCATCGTTTAAAACACCATTGTGGTTATAATCGATGAATACGATCCAGGTATCGCCATAAAAATAATTGCCGTCGTTTAATGACAGCGTATAGGTACTGCCTACACTTACATTAGCAGATAAATTACTATAGTCTTTATACCCGATGCTGTCGCAGGCAGTAGAATGATTCAGGTTGGCAATACTCACATTACTGATATATTCTACCCCTGAACAACCCGGGTTGGCTACCGAAGGGAAACATCCAAAGGAATAATCATGAGGGAATACTTCCAGTTGCGAACTTCCACCCGGACAAACCTCTGATGGCGTGGCCCGGATACTATCGATCAATAAAGCAGGTACGGTTCCAATAGCATAGGTAGCCTGTGCCGTACAACCTTCCGACGATGTTACATTCACTACAAAGGTCTGGTAGGCATTGATTTGCGTGACCAGGGTACTGGACGCGTTGGGCGTATTGTAGGTACTGTTAGTATTGTTGTTCCACACATAGGTATACGGTGTTTGGGTATTGTTCACGCCACCGGAAATAGTGAGGGTATAGTCTTCGGTTTCACCCCATGAACTCGTATTACAGGGATCCATAGTTCCTGACCAAATCAGTCGTACCCGCATCCGGCAATTCCCATTAAAGGCCGTTGGGGCAATGGTAACAGGTATACTTTGTGTTCCACCGGATGCCGGAAATACCATGTATTCTCCTTCTTCATCGTACACTCCATTTTGGTTGTAATCGATATATACTCCCCACTGATCTCCCGTAAAATAAACAGCATCTCCCAGCGTAAGGGTATAGGTATTGCCGGCAGTCACACTGGTACTTATAGCTGTATAGTCGTGATAGCCAATGGAATCACAGGGGGTTGTATTATTTATTGTATTGAATTGTACTACATTGATGTATTCACTTCCACAGGTATTAAACATATTATGTGGAGTACAGTATTGTCCATGCGGCTTCACACTCACAAAGGCATTTCCTCCCTGACATACATAGGTGGCGGTGGAAGTAATACTGTCTAAAGTTACTGTATGCCGACTGATACTGGCAGGAGCAGAAACAGCTGTACAACCTAACCCATTGGTAAAAGTGTAGGTATAGGTAGTTCCCGGTCCGGAATAGGGATTGGGTAAAGAAAAAGTTCCACCGGCCGGACTTCCCACCAGCGTTACAGGTGTACCCTCGCAAGCCACAAGTGAAGTGGCTGTTACCACCTGAGCTGCCGGTTCGGTCATGATAACAGTACTGGTTTTGCTGCAATTATTTGCATCGGTGACCGTAATGGTATAGGTCTGCGCAACCAGGCCGGTAAAGTTTCCGGTGGTATTACTTTGCGGACCCGATGGGCTGATGGTAAATGTTTTGGTTCCGGTTCCACCACTGGCGTTGATTGATACACTTCCGCTTCCTCCATTGCAAACGGGGGGGGTGATGGAAACAGTGCCCAAACTAAGAAGGGCGGGTTGAGTTAGTGTAAGAGTAGTTGTTTTAGTACAGTTATTGGCATCTGTCGAAGTTACCGTATAGGTCTGTGCTACCAGCCCGGTAAAATTTCCGGTGGTATTACTTTGCGGCCCCAGGGGATTAATCGTATAGGTTTTACCACCGGAAATTTTACCGGGC
>CAYWKR010000121.1:0-6421 GCA_964458785.1 uncultured Bifidobacterium sp.
AAGCCAACGATCCATCGGGCCTTGCCTATAAGATGGGTGAATTTTTTGAAATCTGGGCCCGGGATGGGTATATGCCTTCGCTGATGCTTTGGATGAACCACTATGCGCTGGCTTTTTCCATCGCCATGATTTCGTTTGAAATTATTGCCGGCTTTGCCCTGCTGATCGGATATCGTTTCCGCTTGTTTTCCTTTTTGATTTTAATGCTCACCATTTTCTTCACCTTCCTGACCGGGTATGCCTTGTATAGCGGAAAAGTAAAAGAATGTGGCTGCTTTGGCGATTGTATCCGCTTACAGGCGAACGAATCGTTCATGAAGGATTTAATTCTGTTAGCCCTGATTCTTATTCTGGTATTCTTCCGGAATAAGGTACAACAAGCCTTCGGAAACAAGATGGCCAACTTCATTATGATTCTTAGTGCAGTGGGTTCGGTTTGGATGCAGTTTCACGTGTTAAAGCACCTGCCATTCAAAGATTGTCTGGCGTATAGAAAAGGAAACAATTTGTTGAAGGAAATGACACCTGGTCCCGACTATGTACCAGCCGAATACAAAAGTGTATTGACCTATAAAAACAAAAAAACGGGTGAACTGAAAGACTTCGATCCAACCAATATTCCCTGGCAGGATTCACTCACCTGGGAATTTTCCGACACTAAAAATACCCTGGTGCAGGCCGCTAAAAACGAACCTCCGATCAAAGACTTTGTGATTACATCCTACGACGGAACTGATTATACCCAAACCTTACTGGGGATGACGGATCCGGTATTTGTGCTGTTCATTAAACTGGTCGACGAAGCCCATACAGAAAACATCGAAGCCCTTCGCCGGTTGGAAGCAGATTGTAAAAACAAGAATGTTCGTATTCTGGCAGTGAGTGCCAGTTCCCAATCCGAAACGGAAGCCTTTAAAAAGAAACATGGATTAAGCATGGATTTTTATACGATTGATGGTACGGTATGTAAAACGGCCATGCGAAGTAATCCGGGTATGATGTTACTGAAGGGAGGTCAGGTTTTAGGTAAATGGAGTTATGCCGATTACCCAGCCCTCTCCGACTTTTCGTTCGCTAAGTAAACACGATACCCTTATCTTAGCCTTCGTACCGGATGGGAACGTTTATTCTGCGAAAAGGCTGGCATGCACTCAGTGTTCTCCTGGGGGTTATTGCTATCGTATTTTTTATGTTTTTTGTGGTGCTTCCGGCCGATCCGGCACGACTTACCATGGGACAACGCGGGGATGCCCGTTCGCTGGAAGCCATCCGCAAGGAATTCTATTTAGATCGCCCGGTATGGCAACAATTCATATTGTATCTCAACGACCTTTCTCCCCTTTCGGTATATGAAAGCAATGATGAGCTACAGGAAAAATATCATGCCCTCCCATTGTTTCACCTGAATAACAATAATGTGCTGGTTTGGAAAGCCCCTTATCTGCGTCGTTCTTTTCAAACAAAAAAAGAGGTGCTCGACATGCTCACCGATTCCTTTCCGGGTACTTTTATTCTCGCTACACTGGCTATGGCTATTGCTTCGGTGCTGGGAATTTTACTGGGTATACTGGCGGCGGTTCGACAACATACATGGCTCGACCGGAGTGCGCTGTTCATCAGTATTTCCGGCATCTCCGCCCCGTCGTTTTTTGCCGGTATTCTCATGGCATGGATTTTCGGATTCCTTCTAAAACCCTATACCGGTCTGAGTATCATTTCACCCATGTGGGATTTTGAACCCTATGAAACCCCACGCTTCTTATGGAAGAGTCTGATTCTGCCAGTATGTACCCTGGCCATTCGCCCTATGGCCATTATTGTTCAGATTACCCGGAGTGCTTTGCTCGATGTATTGAGTCAGGACTACATACGTACAGCAAAGGCAAAAGGACTTAGCCGGGCCCGCATCATCTGGAAGCATGCGTTGCGAAATGCACTGAATCCGGTTATTACATCTATTTCAGGTTGGTTTGCCGAATTACTGGCCGGTTCGTTTTTTATTGAATATATATTCGGATGGAAGGGACTTGGAAAAATTACCGTGGATGCCCTCAATAAATTTGATTTCCCGGTGGTGATGGGTTCGGTTTTATTTACATCCTTGATATTTATCATCATGAATATTCTGGTGGATGTATTGTACCGGGCTGTGGATCCACGAATACAGGAACGATAATTTTTTTCCTAACCTGCATCAGGTTCAGGTCGCCCTGCCACCTTGTATCTTCACCCGAAATTATTTGTCATGCGTTTCCTTTTTTTAAGCTGCCTCTGCTTTTTGTTCCTGCAGGCTGATGCACAACAGCAGTATACCAATACCCTGAAAGGTCTGGTTCGGGATGCTGAAATGAAAGAAAGTTTACCCGGAGCAACCATACTGGTGTATGCCGATACGCTTCGGGTTGCTGCCACCAAAACCGATGATAAAGGGGTATTCCGGATCGAACAACTGCCCCTGCAACGGTACCGGGTGATTTGTCGCTACAGTGGTTATCTCGAAAAAGAAATTAATAATGTAGAAATGCAAAGCGGAAAAGAAACACAACTGCTGATTGAACTGAACCACTCGGTACAGAATATGAAAACGCTGGTGATCCGAAACCGAAAAGGCTCTGTGAATAATAGCATGGCCATGGTAAGCGCCCGAAGTTTTAGTCCCGAAGAAGCCAGTCGTTACACCGCTTCCAGAGATGATATTGCCCGCATGGTTACCAATTTTGCCGGGGTACGGGGAAGTGATGATTCCCGAAACGATATTGTAGTGCGTGGAAATACTCCTAATGGAATTATCTGGCGGGTGGAAGATCTCGACATCAGCAATCCGAATCACTTTGCCTCCTTTGGAACTACCGGCGGACCGGTAAATATTATCAACAATAAAATGCTGGGAAATTCCGATTTCATTACCGGTGCCTTTCCGGCTAATTACGGGAATGGCATCTCCGGTGTGTTTGATTTAAAACTCAGAAACGGAAATACCGACAAACATGAATTTACATTTCAGGCCGGTATTCTTGGATTGGAAGCTACTGCAGAAGGGCCTGTTTTTAAAAAGTCAGGCTCTTCCTATCTGATTTCTTATCGCTATGCCACCCTGGCCCTGATGAATAAAATGGGAATTAATTTCGGCACCGCCGGGAACCCATCGTATCAGGATTTCAATTTCAAATGGAACCTTCCCATGAAACACCACATGCGTTTTTCGGTTTTTGCATTAGGAGGTAAAAGCGATATTGCCATTCTTTCTAATGGTACGGATAGCACAAAATGGACTTATGGACGGGCAGGACGCGATATTCATTTTGGTTCGGCCATGGCATTAACCGGTTTTAGTCTGCAACAAAATCCGCGGAACGGATTCTATCATTCCCTGACAGCAGGATTGAATCTGAACCGGTCGTATTCACGCTACGATACACTGGCTCCGGATTTATCGCGTGGTGCTACCTATCGAAACCGTTTTCTGGTTCATAAACTCATCGTTCATTACCAAAACACGGTACGGTTAAGTAAACGAAGCAGTCTGAAATCAGGTATCATTTTTACAGGACTTAAAATGGATTTGGTGGACAGCAATTATTATGCAGCACAAAAAATATGGTTTAATGAAGCTGAATACCGGAACCATACTTCACAATGGCAGTTGTATTCAGCCTATAACTACTCGGTCAGCGACCATCTTAAATTCAGTACGGGAATTCATTATCTCCGGTATCAGATGAATGGAAGTCAGGCGTTGGAACCACGGTTTGGCCTTTCCTGGTCGCCATCTTCTACCGATCAGTTCAATCTGGGGTATGGCCTTCATTCCAATCTTCAGCCTTTATATATATACTTTTTACAGGAAGCGGATGCCAATGGAAATCCGGTTCAGATTAACCGGAACACGGGCCTGACCCGATCGCATCATCTGGTAGCCGGTTGGGGGCATACACTTGGAGAAGGAATGAAATTTAAAACTGAAGTGTATTATCAATACCTCTTTCATATTCCACAGGAAATCAGTCCGTCAGCGTACAGTCCGCTCAATCAGGGTGCCTCCTTTAATTTTGTATTCCCTCATACACTCGAAAATAAAGGCAGGGGACGTAATGCCGGTGTGGATCTGAGTCTGGAAAAACTTTTTCAGCGGAACTGGTATGCGCTGCTTTCTGCTTCCTTATACAGCAGCCGGTATAAAGGAAGTGATGCCATTTGGCGAAACACCGACTTTAACGGACAGTTCCAATTCAATGTACTCAGTGGAAAAGAGTTTGTGGTAGGAAAGGCCAGAACAGCCCGTATTCTTACTGGTTTTAAATTCAATATAGCCGGAGGAAAATGGTATACGCCTTTAGATCCCGTTCGCAGTGCAGAAAAAAATCAATATGAGGGAATAGACTCCTTGACGAATACCTTACGTTTTTCACCCTATCACCGTTTAGATATTCGCCTAGGCTTCCGTAAAAACCTCAAGAAGTTTACACATACCCTTAGCCTGGATCTGATTAATGTGTATAACCGAAAAAATGCACTGGGCTTAAGTTATATTCCAAGTACTAAAGAAACCGTTACTGAATACAATTTAGGTTTTCTTCCCTTATTCAATTGGCTCTTCGAATTCTGAGTTAAAAAAGATACCGGATGCTGCAGGGATTCAGGCATTAGGTTTTGCCTTCATACTGGTAAAACTGAGCTCCTGATAAAGCAGACGAATCAGGGCATCTACCAACCCCACCTGTGGTACAAAAATTTCTGTTATTCCACTCCACCGAAGTACACTGGTATAGATTTGTAAAGCCGGTACAATAACATCCGCACGGTCGCTGCGGAAACCATATTTATGCATCCGCTCGGCCACATTCATCGAAGAGAATTCCTTCAGGTATGAACGAAGCAATTCATTGGTCAGCGGTTTCCCGGTTTTCTTTTTCGACATGGAAAATATTTTATTGATATTTCCGCCGAAGCCAAAAGCCACAGGGTGATAATCCTGTACCCTATTCTTTATAAAAACCTGCATTTCGTCCCACTGATCGTCTGAAACGGCTGATTTCAATAATCGGATGGTACCTATATTAAACGATTTTTTCTCCCGTAACTGGTTTTGATTGAATAGCGACAATTCGGTACTGCCCCCGCCTACATCAATATACAAACAATTGCTTCGTATATCCGGCGCAGCTGCCACATGCGAACCAAATAACAAACCGGCTTCATCGTTCCCGCTAATGACCTCAATGCGAATACCTGTTTGCTTTAACACCCGTTCCACCACATCCGCCGAGTTATCGGCATCGCGCATGGCCGATGTGGCACACGCTCTGTAGGCCTTCACCTCATACACTTTCATCATTGAATAAAAAGCCTTCATCGTTTCTACAATGGCATCCACTTTGGGTTCAGGAATATGTCCATTTTCAAACACTTCAAATCCCAAGCGAAGGGGAATTCGAACCAAATTGCATTTAATAAAATCAGGACTACCGTCTTTATACAGCACCACATCACTGATCAGTAAACGAACGGCATTGGACCCAATATCAATGGCTGCTATACGCATGGTAGAAACATGAAGTTAACAGCTTATGGCAAATATTTCATGGTTGCCAGAAAATTTGCTATTTCAACCTGCGATCGTCTGGGGGCTTCCGATTCCTTTCGTTGCACATACCGGTTCTTTTGCTCATTATCCAGTATCCGGGCCTTTACATTTTCTTCTAATTGCAGATTCAGAATCCGGATCATTTCGGCTTTCAATTTTGAATCCCGGACCGGAACCGTTGTTTCGATCCGGAAATCCAGGTTACGGGGCATCCAGTCGGCACTGGACAGATACACTTCCTGTTTTCCATTGATATCGAAACAAATCACACGGGCATGTTCAAGGTATTCGTCTACAATACTGATGGCCTGAATGGGAGCAGGCCATTTGGGATGCTGTGTAATGGCACAACAAATACCCCGTATAATTAAGCGGACCTGAATGCCCAGCTGGGCCATTTTATATATATCCCTGATCAGGTCGATATCGGTCAGGCTGTTTAATTTAATGATACAGGAAAAATGCTTTCCTTCCTGATATGCCTTGATTCCTGCCTGTATGCGGGATTGAAAAAAACTTCGGGTATTCCATGGAGACGTAATGATGTACTTACAGTCTTTAAGCCATTGTACATTGCGCTGATTGGATATAAAATTAAATACCCGTTTTACATCCTGAAGAATTCGCTGATCGGCAGTCAGCAAACAATGATCCCCATAAATCCTGGCTGTTTGCTCATTCAGGTTTCCCGTACTGATGAATCCAAAATACCGGAGATTTCTATTCACCCTCTTCGATATCAAACAAATTTTAGCATGTATTTTCTGATTGGGGTGACTGCAAATAACATGAACCCCTTCTTCCTCCAGTACCCTTTTCCAGCGCAGGTTCGCTTCC
>CAYWKR010000122.1:0-6396 GCA_964458785.1 uncultured Bifidobacterium sp.
GTACCTGTTGTGCTGCCACCTCATTCAGATTACGAATTTCATCCCTGAATATTCTGGGTATCTCGGTTGAACGATCGATGAAATAATAATTTCCGGAACCATTTTCTGCCATTGCGGTCATCAGGTCTTCGTTATAATCGCGTCCAACACCAAAGGTGGAAATACTGATTCCATCCATTTCATTTTTAGTTCTTACAATATTTCTGATTCGGAGGGGATCGGTTATACCCACATTAGCCAAACCATCGCTGAGTAAAAGTACCCTGTTAATATAGGCTGAATGGAAATGTTTCTTTACCTGCTCATAGCCGGCCATGGCTCCTCCCATCAGGTTCGTGCTACCCCGATCGAAAATCATATCAATTCTTGATTTTATCTGGTACTTATTACTCACCGGAACAGATTCCTGTATAACATCTACTGAACCATCGTATGCAATAATCGAAATATAATCGTCAGGACTCAGCTGGTCGACCAGATAACGGGCGGCTTCCTTTGCAAATTGAATTTTTTCACCGGCCATGGAACCACTCCGGTCTATTACTACGGCTAAATTCAACGGAACCTGTTGCCTTCCTGAATTCAACTCACCTCCCTTGACTTCGGCATAAAAATGACCGGTACGCTGATCCCTCAGATAGTATGGATTTTCGAATGCCGACCGGTAATGCAGATAAGAAGATGTTTGCTTTTCATCAGGTAGTTCACTGGACATACTTCCCTGATTTTGAAATGAAGAGAGACTCATTATTCCCGCTATGCCTGTGATCAGGACCAGACCAATCCATCGTAATTGCTTCATGATGTTGTGATTTTTAAGGCGCTGATTACCGACGGTCGCATATTCCATACGCATTATTCTGATTTTGATTTCTTTAACAAGAATACTCTTTTTGCCCCCTGGCCATGAATTGAAAAGGCAACGGTTATATTTGCCAGATGGAAGAACAGAATGTCCGCTACATGCATTGGGGACCGATCGGGTACCGTGAGGCATGGGATTTGCAGGAATCTCTGCTGGCAGAAAATCTGAAGATAAAAAAAGAAAATCGCGACAGGGAATTACGACTGGAGCCTGTTACGGATACCACTACGAGTTATTTTATTCTTTGCGAACACCCTGCGGTATATACCTTGGGTAAAAGCGGCGCCATGGAAAACCTTCTGGTAAATAATGAGTTCTTAAAAAATAAGGGCATCGAATTCTTTCATACCAACCGCGGAGGAGATATCACGTTTCATGGTCCGGGACAGATTGTAGGATATCCCATTTTTGATCTCGAACGTCTGAAACCGGATATTGTGTGGTATATGCGGCAACTCGAAGAAATTATTATCCGCACACTCCTCGATTTTGGAATTGTTTCAGAGCGGAGTTCCGGAGAAACCGGTGTCTGGATCGACACGGCTATTCCCGGAAAAGAGCGTAAAATATGCGCTATGGGGGTTCGCACCAGCCGATGGATTACGATGCATGGATTTGCTTTGAATGTGAATACTGATCTCCACTACTTCGATTATATTATTCCCTGTGGCATTCAAAATAAAAAAGTGACCAGTATCCAACAGGAATTGGGAAAACCTATATCTATCGCTGAAGTAGAAGAGAGGATCCGTTTCCATACACAGCAGGTATTCGGCATCCGGCTTCACGTTCCCTGATCAGGGTTTTTTCTCTTTATAAACTACTATAGCCAAACGGGTATTATCGGGCGAAATACTGATCCGGTAAAAGGGTCCTATTCCCAATGATTTTAAATCTGCCCATTCCTCCCATTTAGAATCCGGATGACGAAAAGGATTTTTCTTATAGAATAATTTTCCTTCGTGCCCCATCAGGATACTACCATCGCGCATAAAACAAAAATCTTCTTCGCCTGGTAAAAGTTCGGCAAAGAATGGATTCTCCACTTTCGGACCCTTACGTACAGTACGCAGATTCTCCGGTGCCACCGACCGCAAGACCCAATGAAGGCTGTCACTTTTGTCGGTATAAATCATGCGGCTTTTAGTCCGCATATGATAAAAGCAACGTCCGATTTGTTGCGCCAGCGTATCACTGCGTTTACTAATCAGGTTATGACGTACCAGCGAGAAAGGTTCCGGTAATTCAAATGAAATAAACTCATTTTGTGTGATCCACTCGTAATAACCAATCTGCTTCAATTCCGGAAACAACGTCATTGGTTTCTTTCCTTTTTTATTATACAGACATAAATGCTGGGTTACACCATCCTTTTCAACACGCACACAGGAAATCCATTCCTCATCAGGTGTCCAGCGGGGCGAATACTCCGATTCCCGAGTATGTGTTATTCTGCGTGTTCGCTTTTTGTCTAAATCGTACCGGTAGATTTCGGTATTCTGTGTATCTACCGAACTTACGAAGTAGAGATATCTCATATCAGGCGCAAACCAGGGTTGATTATTATAGCCTTTATTCGGTGCCAGTTTTACCGGTTGACTGATATGATACCCTTTGGGATCCCGATCCAGGTTTAGAAGGTAAATTTCAGTTTCAGGTAATTGCGCCCTGGCTACATTCAATAATGAAATCCCTGCTATTACCGTACAGATTATTCTTTTAAACGTCATAATTTAAATCGGTGAATGAAAAAGTTGAACCATCAAATAATCCGCGGTCACTAAGTTTTAACTGCGGAATGACTAACAAGGCCATGAAGGATAAAGTCATGAACGGTGCCTCCAGTGTACTGCCTGATTCCCTTGCCATTGAACTGGCTTTAGAGTAGGCCGCTGCTATAGCTTCGGCTGGTTCTGTACTCATTAATCCGGCTACGGGCAGGGGAAGAACAAATAATTCATCACCGGAATCCACGGCAATACCGCCCCGACTTTGAATCAATGCATTAACTACTCTCGCCATGGCTTCGTTGCTGGTACCGGTACAAATAATATTATGACTATCGTGTGCCACTGTACTGGCAATGGCCCCTTTTTTTAATCCTATATTTTTAATAAACGCTTTGGCTATTGGTGCATCATGGTATCGGTTCACAACAGCCAGCTTCAGCACATCATTTTCAACATCAGCTATCAAGGCCCCATCCTGAATCTTCGGTGTACATAACAACGTATGTGTAATTAACTGATGATCGATGGCTTCAATAACCCGAATCCTGTCAGGAACCGGATTCGCTTCCACCCTGAAATCCGATGCTTGCTTTTCAGTGCAATGAAACTGATTGATATGTTTCTCAGGGATAGAAGAGATGAGTGATTTCCCGTTTTCTGATACCAGGGTTCCCTGAATGAATGTTTTAATTACACCAAATTGTTTCAGATCTTCTACCACAATAAAATCAGCGGGATCACCCACCCGGAGAAGTCCCACGGGTAACTGATAATGTTTAACCGGATTTACACAGGCGGCTTTCAGCACGGCGAATAAATCAATGCCTTTTTCTACTGCACGTCTTACGTGGCTATCGATATGATGCAGCACTAATTCATCGGGATGTTTATCATCGCAACAAAACATCATCTGATCTTCAAATTCAGAAAGGAGATCGATTAATGCATTAAAATTTTTTGCTGCACTTCCTTCGCGTATCAGAATTTTCATCCCGAGATGCAATTTATTCAATGCTTCGTCGCGCGTAAAACATTCATGATCGGTACTAATCCCGGCTGAACAGTATGATGCGGCCTCGTTACCCATCAAACCCGGTGCATGACCATCCACGGGCTTGTTTAAACCATGGGCCGCCTCAATTTTTGCCATTACCTCCGGGTCTCTGTTTATTACGCCCGGGTAATTCATCATTTCAGACAAATAATAAATATCGTTACGTTCCAGTAATTGTTTTACTTCCTGCGGCCCGATCACTGCCCCTGCCGTTTCGAACCCTGTTGCAGGAACACAGGATGGTGCACCAAAATGAAATTTAAAGGGGACCTTTGAAGCGTTTTCCAACATATATTCTACCCCCTGAACACCACACACATTGGCAATTTCGTGAGGATCACTCACCGTGGCTACGGTACCATGTCGTACAGCTATTCTTGCAAACTCACTCGGAATGAGCATGGAACTTTCGATATGAACATGGGCATCGATAAAGCCTGGCAATGCAAAATGTGTGCATGGGTGGGTTGTTTCCTCTACCGAACAGATAATACCTTCCTGAATCCTGATAGCCGCCGGATAAATCCGTTTTGCTTCAATGTCGACCAGATAATGGTACAGGGTCATAGCCAATCAGAAACGATAACCTATATTGAAATGTAACTGAAATGCGGGTCCAACATTAGAGTTTCCCGTGCTGAGCGGGGTTAACCCATAATTGTTATAATAGTTCTTTGGAAGATTGTCGTAATAAATAATACCGATACTGGCATCTAAGCCAACATAAAGTGATTTCATCAGGGTAATATTCAGACTATTATTAATCAGAAAGCCGAATTGCTTTCTGTTGAATGTTGTATCGAGTTGTACGTTTTGTCCGGATTGCGGATTATACACATAGCGGTTATCGTTAAAATCACCAAAGCCCACCAGAAACTGGGGCCCCACTGCATATTTCACTGGTCCCTGTTTAAACGGATACGCTTTAACAGTGGGCAACAAATAAAAGTAATTGCTCATTAACGAGAGGCATACCGGAACACGAAAACTCAGGTGCGGGTTATTGAGTATCCGCTCATAACTGATGTTCACTGCCAGATCGGGATCGCTTTGATCGGCATTGGTGAGTAAAATTTGTATAGGTGAAACAGCAAGTATATTCTTTCCCAGCCTGACATCTTCCTTCTCTTCCCGGTTCTTTTTCAAATCGTTATTGGTTTTATATCCCTGCGACCAGGCGCTTTGAAACAGAAAGCTAGTAACGAGACAGAGGAGCATGCTTCTTTTCATAAAATGTAATTTTCCCGAAGATACATATTCTCTATGAAAGCCATTTGCGACATTGCTGCACAAATGCCTGCATCACTTTGGGCAGCGGTGCCTCTACCTGTATCACCTCACCGGATGCAGATGGAAACGAAAGAAAGGAGGCATGTAAAGCCATCCTGTTCAAAACAGGTCGCTCCGTTTCCTCTTGTTTCGACAATTTAAAATTTCGTTTTAATTGAGAAAGAAAAATACCATCGGCTTTTCCATACAAGCTATCACATACAATCGGATGTCCGATATTCTGCATATGTACCCGAATCTGGTGGGTTCTTCCGGTTTGAATATCAAATTCAACTACACTAAACAATCCGAATGATTCCAATACCTTATACTGTGTTATACTGGGTTTGCCTTGTTTCTGATGAATCATCATTTTTCCCTTCCATACCGGATGTTCCATGATCGGATCGGTGAGTACGGCCTCCATTCGGTCGGGAACACCTGAAACAATGCCCAGGTATTTCTTCTTCACATCTCTTTTTTCAAAAAGCATAGAGGTATAACGATGGGTTTCTACATCGCGGGCAAAACACAAAACCCCACTGGTATCACGGTCGATTCTATGCACTGTATATAAATCGGGATATGTATTCCGCAGCCATTGAACTGCCGAATTTGTATCGCTTTGTTGCCGGTCGGGGATCGACAACATACCGGAAGGCTTATTGATGATCACATAGTGTTCATCCTCGTAAAGAATGTCCGGTTTCATACTTATAAAAACTTATCGCCTTTGTTTCTTCTCACCTCAGCCACATAATCTTTAATCTGCTGTTCTCTGTTGCGTTCACAAATCAGCAGAACGTCTTCGGTATCTACTACAATAAAATTTTCCAATCCCTGAAGTACCAGAAGTTTAGTATCGGGGGCCTTAATCATGCATTGAGAGGCGTCGATGATCATCACATTTTTTCCATACACTGCATTGCCCAGATAATCTTTTTCCGAATTATCATATGCACTGTTCCAGGTACCCAGATCGCACCAACCGAAATAAGAAGGAATGACGTATACATTTTTCGCCTTTTCCATAATTCCATAATCGATAGAAATATTCGTGCACTGCGGATATACCTTTTCGATTTCTTCGTGTTCGCCGGGTTGATTGTAATGCTTTACCTGCGAAAACACTTCATTCATTTCAGGGAGGAAGCGCGATAATACGGAGATGATGGTTTTTACGTTCCACACAAATATTCCGGCATTCCATAAAAAATCACCACTGCGTACAAACGTTTCAGCCAATTCATGCGATGGTTTTTCGGTAAAGGTTCGTACCTGATAAAACTGGTCCTGCTTTTTTGCCGTGTCGTATTGTATATAACCATATCCGGTATCGGGCCGGGTGGGTTTAATACCCAGCGTAACCAATACATCCCGGCGGCTCACAAAATCGAGTGCATCGATGATATCGCGTTCAAATTTTCGTTCGTCGAAAATCAAATGATCTGCAGGACTCATAATAATATTCGCCTCCG
>CAYWKR010000123.1:0-6362 GCA_964458785.1 uncultured Bifidobacterium sp.
ACGCAGTTCAGCATGCTGGAAGCCGAAGATATTGGTTTGTTTAAATTTGATATTCTTAGTCAGCGCGGATTGGGAAAAATAAAAGATAGTCTGGAACTGATCCGCAGAAACAAAGGCATTCACATCGACATTCACGATACGGCGCGATTTAAAACCGATGCAGCGGTGCAGCAAAATCTGAAAAACGGACAAGCCATCGGATGTTTCTATATCGAGTCGCCGGCCATGCGGGGCTTACTTACAAAACTGCAGGCGGGTGATTACCTGCGACTGGTAGCGGCGAGTTCCATCATACGTCCCGGTGTAGCCCGAAGCGGAATGATGCGGGAATATATTTTGCGTTACCGGCATCCGGAACTTCGGGAGAAAGCCCGGAAAGAAATTCCCGAACTTTACGATCTGCTTGAAGAAACCTATGGTGTCATGGTTTATCAGGAAGATGTGATCCGGGTGGCGCATTATTTCGCCGGTCTGAGTCTGGCCGAATCGGATTACCTGCGTCGGGGTATGTCGTGGAAATTCAAGCAACGAAACGAATTCGCACGGGTAAAAAATAATTTCTTTTCCAATTGCCGGAAGAAAGGACATTCCGAAAAACAAATCGAAGCCATCTGGATGCAGATTGAAAGCTTTGCCAACTATGCTTTCTCCAAGGGACATTCAGCCAGTTATGCCGTTGAAAGTTATCAGGCCCTCTTTCTCAAAACCTATTTTCCACTCGAATATATGACGGCCACTCTCAATAACGGAGGCGGTTTTTATAGTAGAGAATTATATCTGCATGAAGCCCGTATGCAGGGGGCCCAACTGCGACACCCCTGTGTAAACCGGGGCGAAGCCGGATTCAGTTTACAGGGTAAGGATCTGTTTGTCGGCCTGTCGGCCATACAGGAACTCGAACAGGAAAGCATACGCGGAATACTGGAAGAACGAAAACGACATGGCGAATATCACAGCTTATACGATTTTGTTCGCCGGCTCCCATTGGGTATCGAACAAATGCGTTTACTCATCCGTGCCAATGCCTTTGCTTTTACGGGACGAAAAAAAAGAGAGTTGCTCTGGGAAGTACATGCTCTGCTGCGTCCGTTAAAACACAGAGCACAAATGGAAGTACTTTTTGAACAAGCTCCTCCGGAATGGTCGCTTCCTCCACTACCCGCTCATCCGCTTGAAGAAGCCTTTGATGAAATGGAACTGTTTGGCTTCCCCTTTTGCTCCCCTTTCGACCTGCTGGCAGAAATACCTCAGGGTGGACTACCTGCCAGGGAATTAGCACAACATACCGGCAAGTACGTGAAGGTATATGCCTACCTCGTGACCACCAAGTATACCCGAACCATCAAAGGCGATACCATGTACTTTGGCACCTTCACCGATCGGGAAGGGCAATGGATCGACACCGTACATTTTCCCGAAAGCGCACAACGGCATCCATTTAACGGACGCGGCGTTTACGAAATTCACGGACGGGTGGTGAATGAATACGACTTCATCAGTATAGAAGTGGATACAATGCAACGCCTCGGTTATGTAGACCGGGAAAATCCGGCACGCCCTAATGTGCAAAAAATAGTGCATTGAATTAAAAAAAGTAGAATACCCAATCACCTGAAGTGTATTGCATGTATCTGAAGTGAAGCACACGAAGAATCGAAGCAATGAAAGAAATCGTTGTTTCTCTACGATGCGTTTATATGTATTTTATATAATTCATTGTTTTCACGCAAAGCACGCAAAGAATCGAAGTGACGAAAGAGTCGTTGCTACTCTACGATGCGTATATATGTATTTTTACAATTCATTGTTTTCACGCAAAGCACGCGAAGAATCGAAGTAATGAAAGAACTCATTACGAATCTTACAATGCAAACCCTTTGCGCTCTTTGCGAATTAATTGCTTTGCGCTCTTTGCGTGTAACCATTCCAACTTGCAGCACGCGAAGAATTGAAGCGATGAAAGAAATCACTACAAACGTTGCAATGCAAATCCTTTGCGCTCTTTGCATGAAACCCTTCCAGCTTGAAGCACGCTAAGAAAAGAAAGAGGTGCTACAGAATTATATACATCATTGCATTATTAATAGAAATTACTGCAATTAAAACATAAAGACATCTCATCTACCCTGAAAGTAGAAGAAAACACTTGTGAATAACAATATCTAAGAAAACTTACTCTACCGTTACACTCTTGGCCAGATTCCGCGGCTGATCTACATTACATCCCCGCAACAAGGCAATATGATATGATAAAAGCTGAAGGGGAACAATAGAAACGAGTGGCGATAAAAGATCATCGGTTTCGGGAATTTCCACTATTTCATCGGCCAGATCTTTGATGGTTGTATCGCCTGCATTCACAATGGCAATCACCTTTCCCTTTCTGGCCTTCACTTCCTGAATATTCGAAACAATTTTTTCATAAGCACTCATATTAGTGGCAATAAAAACCACCGGCATATTCTCGTCGATAAGTGCAATCGGACCATGTTTCATTTCCGCGGCCGGGTAGCCCGCCGCAGGGATATAGGAAATCTCTTTCAGCTTCAGTGCCCCTTCCAAAGCAATAGGGAAACTGAGTCCACGTCCAAGATACAGAAAGTTAAGGGCATCCTTGTATTTAAGCGCAATCTCACGAATAACGTCATTGGTCTTTAAGGCTTCTTCCACCTTAGAAGGAATCTGCTCTAATTCATAAAGAATCTGACGTAGCCGGGATTCGGAAATAGTACCATTGGAATGTGCCAATTGTAAAGCCAGTAAAGTGAGAATAGTTACCTGAGCACTGAATGCCTTGGTAGAAGCTACGCCAATTTCGGGACCAGCATGCGTATAAGACCCGGCATGAGAAGCCCGGGCAATAGAAGAACCGATTACATTACAAATACCATAAATTAAAGCCTGACGATCCTTGGCAATCTCGATAGCCGACAAGGTATCAGCCGTTTCGCCCGACTGTGATATAGCAATTACTACATCCTTTTCACCTACTATAGGATTCCGGTAACGAAATTCAGAAGCATATTCTACTTCCACAGGAACCCGTGCCAATTCTTCAATCAGATACTCGGCAATGAGTCCGCTGTGCCATGAAGTACCACAGGCAGTAATAATAAATCGTTTGGCATTATTGATACGAGAAGCATATTCACTTACACCACCCAGTTTAATCCATCCCTTTTCGGCATTCATCCGACCCCGCATACAATCCCTGATGACCTGCGGTTGTTCATAAATTTCTTTCAGCATGAAATGTTCATAGCCCCCTTTCTCGATCATCTCCAGATCCATTTCCAGTTTCTGAACATAAGGCGATTTTTGAATATTCGCCAGGGTTTTAACTTCCAGTTCCTTATCCCGGCAAATGATGGCCATCTCCTCATCGTTCAGGTATACTACGTTATTGGTATACTCAATAATGGGAGATGCATCGGAAGCCACATAATATTCACCTTTCCCAATACCAATCACCAGAGGACTTCCTTTACGGGCTGCTATCATTTTATCGGGCTCATTCCGGTCGATCACTAAAATGGCATAGGCTCCAATTACTTCATTCAAAGCCACACGAACTGCTTCTTCCAGCGTAAGCTTATCTTCCTTCTGTATATCTTCAATCAGGTTTACCAATACTTCCGTATCCGTATCACTTTCAAACGTATATCCCAGTTTCGATAATTCCTTTTTCAGCGAATTATAGTTTTCAATAATCCCATTATGAATAATGGCCAGATTACCCGAACGTGATAAATGTGGATGGGCATTCCGGTCACAGGGTTCTCCGTGTGTAGCCCAGCGGGTATGACCAATTCCGACGGTACCATCGAGATTTTTTCCCTGACTGAATTCTTCCAGTACCGATACTTTCCCTTCTTTTTTCAGTACCTGCAGACTTCCATTCAGCAACGCCACTCCGGCACTGTCGTATCCACGGTATTCCAAACGTTTTAATCCTTTAATTAATACAGGGTATGCCTGTTTGGGGCCAATGTATCCGACAATTCCGCACATACGATTAGTATTTTTTGATTTTAGTGAAAATCATTTCCAGCCGGGGTTTGAAATCGGTTTGCAGACTGCCGCTTCCACAAAGAATACTGCGATATGCGGCAGGATAACCCAGATTAGCCCCCATGATCTTAAAGCGGAAGGTACTATCTTTCTGTGATATCAAACGCTGCAACGAATACGTAACTGTGAAGGTATAACGGGGATAAAACTGACCTCCAATCTGAACAGTGGTCCGTTTTCCATCCACATAAGCCGAACTGTTGAACTGTGCATAATCGTCGGCTACTTTATCATTCTCACCGGTGGAGTCGCATTTGAAAATTTGTAAACGGGCCAGCGGACTATAACTCAGGGTATCGCTCCAGTTTTGCAAAGGGGCACCGGTAAAGACCAACTGCGCCCGATTAACGATTACATTGGGCATCAGATAAGCAGAAGGGATACCAATGACATTGACTAAGCCCGGTTCGTTTTGCAAAAAGAGCAATGAATCACCACCTGGTTGATGGGTATGAATAAAAGGCCCTGACAAGCTACCTGTGTAATTATGCGTTATACTGGCAAAGCGATTACAGTAATACGGATCAAATGAAAAAACATCATTTACGGTATCTTCCCCACCACCGGTTTTGGGATAACGGTAGTAGAACGTAAGACGGGTGCGGTACGAATCGAAATATCCGAGTGTTTTGCCTTGTGAGGAATCAGGAACGATGGCGAATCCTTTCCACCAGCTCAGGAATTTACTGTAATTAGCCATGGCACCATTCGCTCCGGAATCAATTTGCGCCTTAATACTGTCGGCAAACCAGGCCGGCAGGCGGAAACGAAGTTGAGGTTGTTGTCGTACTCCGGCTATCAAAGGCGAATCGGCGCTTATCTGATCGAAATTCACACTCAGTGTGCTGAGTAAATTTCCGGTATCGAAACTATCGCGGGTAAATTCGTATTGTGCAGAATCGCGGGAAAGAGACGTTCCGGTTTTAATAGAACGAAACAGCTTAAACGTTTGCAATCCGGCCGTGGCATTCGTATCACCATACGCCATTTTAAAGGGAATGGATAAAACCACCGAATCCATCATCACATCGCTGGTTTTCGCCTTAAACGAAAAACCCGGAACCGCTGGTAATAATTCCACATGAAAGGAGGCTACAGTTTTTCCAAAAGCCGGATCCGATAAAATGGTTCCGCAGGGTGTATAATAGGTAGAAGAGGAAGATAATTGCAACCCGCTTCTGTACCCACCGGTCAGGAACGAATCCTGGTATAGCGTGTGGGTCACCAGATCGAAGGTAGTATCGAAGGTATTGATGTTATCGACCACTGGAACCAGATCGCTGGGTAAAATGGTATTTTCCTTACAACTCCATAGCATGGACGTGAGCGTGGTCAGCAGGATGATCAGCCCGTATTTTTTTAATGAAAACAATGAGTGGGGTATTTGGGGTTTAATTGCCGGCCAAGTTATTGTACAGATCCATGATTGCACTCAGATCTTCAATCGGAGAATCGAATTTTAACACTTTCTTGCTACGGGTTGGTTTCACCGATTCCACCACCTGCTTTTCCACTTCGGTATCCGGAATAACGATAGCATCGGCATATTTGGTGCCTCCGAGAAATAAATTCCGGTTTGCGCCATTATCATACACCTCTACATCTTTTTCTTTCAATGGCGAACTGGCCAGCAATTGTTTACGGAACCCTTCTCCTAAATCATCCTTCACCATGGTGCGGGTAGGTGAAAAAATTAATTTGGAATTGGCAAATACAGGTTCCTTCTTGTAATACGATTTAATAAACATGGGTATCAGTGCACTCATCCAGCCATGAACATGGATCAGATCCGGAGGCCATCCGAATTTTTTTACCGTTTCGAGCGCTCCTTTACAAAAGAATATGGTCCGCAGGGCATTGTCGTCGAAAAAACGGCCATCTTCCTCATGAAAATTAAGTTTACGCTTATACATATCTTCATTATCCATAAAGTATACCTGCAAGCGTGCATTTGGCAGTGAAGCCACTTTAATTACCAGAGGATAATCCTGTTTATCGACATTTATATTAATTCCCGACAAACGAACAACTTCGTGTAAGCGGTGTCTTCGTTCGTTAATAGTCCCGAAGCGGGGCATGATCACACGGACTTCGTAACCGCTGTCGTTCGATTTCACTGCAAGGGCATTCAGGACTTTTGAAAATTCATTTTCTTCGTTGTAAGGAGAGAACTCATGCGAAATAAAAAGAATTTTTTTCTTTTGGATTACCGCCATTTCGGTTACTTTTAGAGGTACAAAGTTTAATTCAGGGGTGCGAAGGTACGTTATTTTATGCGATTTTGCACGTTC
>CAYWKR010000124.1:0-6335 GCA_964458785.1 uncultured Bifidobacterium sp.
CATTATGCTGTATTGTATTATAAGGTCAGAGAAGAAAAATGTTATGTTATACCGTATGGGGTTGAAGCTGAACGTTTAGGCGAAAGCGGGGAATACCAGCGATGTAAACAAACCCTCTTGCAACAATATCAGTTAAGTAATGATACCCACTTGCTTTTATTTAATGGAACCCTTAATTACAAACCCAATCTCGATGCCCTTATTTTAATCCTCGACCAGATTGAACCGCTGTTACGTTCCCGTTTAAAAAATTATCGCATTCTGGTTTGTGGGAAGGGGTTGCCCGAATTGATTAAACAACGGATGGATACCAATACCAGCCGGGTACTGTACGCCGGGTTTGTAGATGATATTGATTTGTACTTCAAGGGCTGCGATTTGTTTTTGAATCCGCTGCAGGATGGGGGGGGTATTAAAACAAAATTGGTAGAGGCCCTGGGCTTTGGAACAAAATGTGTTTCGTCGGTGAATGGAGCCATTGGGGTCGATCCTGCGCTATGTGGCGGGCGTTTGCAGATTGTGGCCGATAAGGATTGGGAAGGCTATGGCCGTGCCATTGAACACTTACTGCAAACACCCATCGAGAATGCCAATCTGGATTTTTATCAGGTTTATAGCTGGCCATCCATTGCCGAAAAAGCAGCAGGTACACTCCGTATTGGCTAAGGATTCTATCCGCCTGTACGCTTGGCAACTGACAACCCATTTTCTATACATTCTTCATTAAATCTATTGGGCTGAGGCCAGCGACTTGTTTTACCTTTGGGTTCTAAAAAAATAATTTATGGCTTTTCAATTACCCGATTTACCCTATGCCCACTCGGCATTGGAACCACATATCGATACCCTGACCATGCAAATTCATCATGGCAAACATCATCAGGCGTATGTCGATAATCTCAACAAAGCACTGGCCGGTAGTGAATATGAATCGCATTCGCTGGAAGACCTAATGAACATGATGTCGAAACTCCCCATGGCTGTACGTAATAATGGTGGAGGTCATTTTAACCATAGTTTGTTTTGGCAAATCCTGTCACCTCAAGGTGGCGGTGAACCTGGCGGAACGCTAGCCGAAGCCATTAACCGGGATTTGGGTGGCTTTGAAAAAATGAAAACCGATTTTGCCAATGCCGGTATGACTCGTTTTGGAAGTGGCTGGGCCTGGTTGTGTGTGAAAACCGATAAAACCTTATGTGTCTGCAGTACCCCAAATCAGGATAATCCGTTGATGGATATCGCCGAATGTCCGGGTACTCCGATTCTGGGAATGGATGTTTGGGAACATGCCTATTACCTGCATTATCAGAATCGCAGAGCCGATTATATTGGTGCATTCTGGAATGTGGTGAACTGGGATGAAGTGAGCCGCCGGTACGAAGCTGCCATCGCTTAACAGATACTATTTACATTATGAAAAGCAGTTCGCACGGACTGCTTTTTTTTATTCTATTCTTCGAAGTAGGCAATAATATGTTGTTTCAGCAATTGTTCCTGTTGCTGCAAACTTTCGGCCGGTGGATGCTGTACTAATTTATAATGTGGCCAGCCATCCGCATCATGTCCGTCGTATTCGTAATACCCGCTTTGCGCCAGTAAGGCACAGGTAGCCAGGTGCATAAGATCCTGCTTCTGTTCCTTGGTAAACTCTTTTTGTGGAAGGGTACCCAACTCATTCATACCAATCAGAAACAGAATGGCCTCCATATTGGGCTTTTTTGAAAAACGCGCCGTCAGCATCTCTTCGATGGCTTGCCATTTTTGTTGCAGTTCCAGTTCTTCGAGCAGGTTCACGGGGCAATATTAAGTTTTCAAATCGAATCCAACCTATTTCCATTAGATTCGTTGTATGAAGTGGTGTTTTATTTTATTCGTCGGGATGTTGGGATTCACGCCTTGTTTTTCGCAATACAGTTTCGAGTTCCGGGTGGAAAATGCCATGCAGGTGGGAAACACCGATGAGTATTCGGTGAGTGGTACCCTGCAAAGTGGTCGCATCGAAAAAAACAAAGTATACTTTCTGGAAGATGGTACCCAATTAACTATCAGGAATATTATTTCCTCTAAAACCGCCACCTCGGTACCCGTTGCCAATGCCCCCGAAAATATTTCATTGGCCCTGCAATGTCCTAAATTTGTACCCACCCATGGCGACTGGATGAAAGCCATTGCCACACGACCTTCGTATGGTGGTGGTGCCATGATGGCGCGGCAGGGTTCACTGGCCGAAGGATTAATACAATGCCGGGTGAATGGCAGAATGTACCGGGCAAAAATGGTGAGCAAGCCGGTGTACGTTCGTGCCTCGGATATGCTTGATTTATTTTTTATGGCCGAAGATGAATCGGTGGTATGGTTACAGCTGAATGGTTTTTCGATGATACAGGAATTACCACATCGTTCTACTTCAGATACCAGTATAAAAGAACCTTCGCAGGTTTGCAAGGTGGTTTTTATGCCGAAAGGATACCGCCCGACCGATATGCCGGTATCGTATAAGGGCTATGAAGATTTTCAAGGCCACTCGGGCATTATAGTAACTTCGGTGAACCGGTATCGCAAAACACTTTCCCTTGAATTTTCGGGAACACTTCGGGCGAATAGTAAAATGCTGGAAGAAAATCCGTCGGCCGGATTGTTTTATCTTACCGAAGGGCGGGTAGATCAGATTGGATGGGATGAATTCTGATCCGATCATTTGTTTACGCTAACTGCCCCATACATTCCTGCAGTGGAACGGTGCCATCGCCCATGGGCTTCATGCCGGGCCGTGCCGATGAGCCTCAAAAAAAATTATTGTTTACTGAATGCCTCACGGAATACCAGCTCTCCTTTGGCACCCAGAACAAATAAAACATATTGTCCGGTTTGCAACGCAGCAATATCGAGTTTGCATTGTGTGCTCTGCTGATCCGCAGCAAAGGTGTTTCGTTGTACAATACGACCATCGATAGCCGCGATGCAGGTTTGCAATGTTTCATTTCTTTTTTCATGTAAGTCCAGCGTAAGTTCCTGTTGCGCCGGTACCGGATACAGGGTATACATTTTTCCGGAATGCAACGGTGCCAGCACCGACAAAGGAACCTCCTGTACAAAAAGAGTATCGTCGTTGCTTCCGTTTAATCCGTTGTCGACAAAAATCACGGTCTGTGTTCCGCCATACAGCGCATCAATCGTATGCGATTCGTTCCCGTGGATGGAAATATTATTTGCCTGAAATTGCCGGGCTGTATCGTTGAAAAAAGTATAGGTACTGATATTATAAGTATCGGCATTGGGTGAAAAACGGGTGATGCGATAGATATAGGGGGAAGGATTTTCGGTGAGCAGACTATCGCCGGTATTCATATCCAGATCGTTGATTAAAACCGTGTTTGCCTGCGTACCATCGTCTTTTACTTCTACGAAATAGGCATTGAGTTTTTTGTTCACCGGATCGGGATTGCCATAACTGAGCTGGCGGTGACCGATACTGCTGTTATCCTGTTCGTTGAGTTGGGCCTTTCTCGATAATCCGAAACACAAATAATTCTTGTTCACATTCCACATCATCACCGTATCCTGATAGTGGTATGTATGAAAATTAAAAACCGATTGCGTATCGCTTTTATAGAACAGGGGTATTGCCGAATTCACTTCTTCGGAAAGAGCCGCATAAATATTACTACAGGCATTACTGAAACCACTTGCATCGGTTTTCATCAGATCGGAACTGCTGTTATATAAATTGTAATAGAGGTTCTCGCGGAGTGAAAATTCAAACAGCGAATCGTTTTGCGAGCGGGTATGTTTGAGGGCACTGTACTGAGTATACACGAGATCATGAAGGGCTACTTTCTGAAACCGCAGTTCGTACATATTGGGCCAGCTGGTATTTCCGGCGCCTTGTCCCTGGGTACCCACATAAGGATCGAGTATAATAAATTTTTGTGTTGAGTCGTTGGGATTACTCGAGTCGTACACAAAAAGGGTATCGTATAACTGGGTAGGCACATCGAAGGGAAGGGTTTTAGGTGTGCGTATTTTATAAGGCAGCAAATTATGTCCGCCGCTTGGATTTAATCCGATACCCACCGATTGCGGGTTAGTATGAGCCGCATCAAGATTCATATTGTTTTTTAGTCGGAAGAGACCGCTCCAGTACGAAGTAGTAATGGGGAACATAATACTACCCCAGCTGGGATCGTATTGCTTCAGATAGGTTCGCTCAATGGCGAGTATGGCATTGGTATCGGTATTAGGTACCGTTGAAATATTGGTTCCGGTATTCATATTATACCAGGCCACAAAATCCGGTTCGCGGTATTTGCGTAACAAGGTGGTGTATGAAAATCCGAAGCAATAACCGGTAAAGACTTGCTTATACTTATTCCAGTACTTGGTAAATAAAAGGGGCTTCAGATTGTTTTCGTAGAATGCCACATTGGGAATTGCACTCAGGGTGGCTGCGATATCTTCGTGCATATAGCCTTTCCAGGAAACGGCCTGACTGTTAGCCACGGAGGGTATAGTTGGATGCTGCGCCTGAACAACCGGATTTAATAAAGGAAAGCCATTCCAGGCATAGGGATCTACCGAACTGTAATTAAAGTTGCCATAATAATTAGGGGTCCAGATATCGGTACTCATATTCACATTGTTGTTCGGAATACTCCAGGTATCCGTAGCGTAACTGAAATCAGGAAGGCGGTATTCGTTCTGCGCCGGACGATAAATAAAGCCTATCCATTTCGAACTCACCGGATGCAGATATGATCCTACCATTTCGCCCTTATCATTAATTCCGTTCAGTACATTTTGCACATTCGTCGCGGTAAACAACGAATTGATATTAACCACATTGGTAATGGAGCCGGTGCTGTAATCGCCATAGAAACCACAGTAATAACCACCAGCCAGTTTATATTCACCCACCACCTTATTGCTGTTATTAATATCATGCAGTTTCATATTGTTTGAAAAGGGAAGGGGATCGAAGGTATTGGCCGGGGCATTGTATACCATCGGATAATTAATGCCATCGATATAATAACCACATTGCAGATCATTATCGTTATTACCCAACATATACGTGGGGTAATAGGTAATAGGAAAACCAGAACCATACCGTTTGGCGTTCCATACCGGAAGCGAAGAAACCGTACTATCGTTTAATGTAAAACACCAGCGGTCGGTGAGATTGGGATACCAACCGGTATATACATTATGGTTGTTGATGGCAAAAGGTTTAGCCACATTGGGTTGTCCGTTGCCAGCCACGGCTACGGTTACATAGGTTTGCAGGTCGTGGTTGTAATACCCTTTCCAGATTTCAATATTACCCGAACCATTGATACAATTCAATAAAATGGTGCAACTGTCGTTGATGCCTTCTACACTCACGTCGGTGAACGATGCACTGATTGTACCGGGATATAGTACAATAGCCTTGCCCAGAGCATTAATTACATAGCCTATTTTATTTCCGCTCACCGTAAGATAGTAACCACAAACAAAACCGCTATCGTTTATACCTGTCGTATACGTATCGAGTAGTATGGACGAATTAGGTGAAAAATTGACTTCCTCAAGTGTTTGAGCGGAAACAGTTGTAAACCACAAACAAAGCATGGAGAGGAGAAGTGTACGCATAAATAGTTTTTTACAAATTTGGGGAAGAACATGGAAAGCAGCACTACTTAATTTGATGTAGTATCTTGCTGTGCATAAAACAGAGACGATGAATACACCGCAAAAAATAGCCAAACATTTCAGAGAAGTTTATTTTGGTGGTAACTGGACCGCTTCCTGTGTTCAGCAGCAAATGGAAGATGTGGATTTATCGGAAGCCTTACAGGAAGTGTACGATTTGAATAGCATAGCCCGATTATTTTGTCACCTGCATTATTATACTCACGTAGTGTTGAAGGTATTACAAGGCGGCCGATTGGAAGCAAAAGATGAAGTGAGTTTTCACGTTCCAGAGTTCAAATCCAGTAAAGAATGGGAAGCCTGGAAACAAGAGGCATGGAAAGAAGCAGAAGCCTTTGCTACCGCCGTTGAATTACTTTCTGAAGACAAGTTGAATGAATTTTTTTGTGAAGAGAAATATGGAATCTATTACCGGAACCTACATGGTATTATTGAACATTCTCATTATCACCTCGGACAAATTGCCCTGCTGAAGAAAATACTGCGACACCATCATGGAGAAACCCCCGACGGTTTATAACACAAGGCGTTCAGTCTGAATGTTACATACATACCATCGCCTTCTTGCCATTCGAGGTAACTAACTCGTAGTCTTATACCCCAAACTGATTTAAATGATGGTCGAGGTGTTTGTATTGACTGCA
>CAYWKR010000125.1:0-6310 GCA_964458785.1 uncultured Bifidobacterium sp.
GATCCACATCAATGCCAGATTATTGATTGCCTGCGGATTCTTAGGATCAATTTTCAGGTATTGCTCCATATAGCTGATACTTCCCAGCGTATCGTTCTCCATAAAACATAAACGCGAAAGCAGAAACCAGGTATCGTAATAGGCCGACCCTTTCAACTCTTCCTGAAGATACTTTTTGGCTTCCGGTAACTTATTCTCCTCCAGTGCCTGTTTTCCTAAATAATAGTTTACATAGCGTTCCTTCGGGTTTAACGAATAGGCTTTGTGCATGAGGGTTTTTGCCCTTGCTGTTTCTGTGGAATCCAAACGCGCGGCCAGCATCATATTGGCATATGCCGATTGCGGACTACTCTTCACCGCCTCTTCCCAAAAGGGTTTAGGATCGCTGAAATATCCCTGCTGCCGGTAAGTTTGAAACGAAAACAATCCGCTCAGTAAAAGTCCTGCTATCAGATATGTACGCAGAGGTTTGTTTCTGAACAGCCAGGTTTCGGGTAATACCAGTAACAGGCCGGGTAATGCATTGTACATCCGGTGCTCAAAATCCTGATCGTTGATACTGGCAGGCAACAAAAACAATGGGGTCAGCATAAGAATAAACCAGGCGAACCCCGCCCACCAGTATGAACGTTGTGCCCCTTTCGATAAGAATAAAAGAATAATAAAAAGTACCAGCGCCACTATACCAGGTATGTAGGATGTTTGATCCTGCATGGGAAACACACTGAGGTTAACCGGCAATACGGCCTTTCCAAAATACTGCAGTGCAACCGGTATACGGGCTATTATTTTCATGAGCACATTTCCTTCCCAAACCGGATTAGACTTTAATGTTGCCATGCTCCGGACCAGAAACCAAAGGAGATACGCGCCTGTCCAAACCCCATAATACAATAGCATCTTACGGTCTTTCCACGACGCTCCAAACACTACTACTAATAGCATAAAATAAACCGGTGCCCACATAATAGCCGTTTCTTTCGTAAACAATGCCAGTAAAAGAGTGAATACATGCAGGATTAAAAAAACCGGTTTATGTACTTCCCGGTAATGCAACAAACACCATAAGGACGAAAAGCCAAACAGCGCCAACAGGGTATCATTTCGTCCCGGAATCCAGGCTACGGCCTGCGTAAGAGCCGGATGCACTGCAAAGACCGCTGCCAGCAGAAAGGCTATCACTGAATCCACTTTCAGCTTACGGAAAACATAGAATAAAAAAATCACCGAAAGCAGGTGCAGTACAATATTGAAAAGAAAAAACGCTTTAAGATCCTCCTCCGAAAGAAAGGTGTTCACGATAAAAGAATTCAGCAACATGGGACGGTAATAAATGTCCTTGTTTTCATTAAAAACGCCCCGACGGAAAGAATGAAGCAGGTTTTCGGGCTGACTGTTATAGGCATGAAATTCGTTTACAAAAATGGTATCATCCAATTCGGTATACCCATTGTTTAAACAACGGGAATAAACCAGCAATACCAATACCGACAACCATATCCAGGGAAAGCGGATCTGAAAAGAAGAAGATTTTGTTGAAAGCGTATTCATAGCAGAACGTGATGGAGTGAACAAATGTAATACAGGGAAGGAATGTGAAGCATAGTACAAAAAAAAGCCCCCCGGATGGAGAGCTTCTTCAACAATATTGCTTTAGTTATGCTTTTTTCTTAGCGGCAGTTTTTTTAGGAGCCGATTTCTTTACCGGTGCAGCAGCTACTTCAACCTTTACCCCGTGAATTTTTTTTGCCAGAGCCGATTTCAGGTTGGACGCTTTATTTTTATGAATCACATGATTCTTAGCCAGCTTATCAAGCATGGATTCCACTTTCTTTAAACGATCTTTGGCTTCCCCTTCTGAAGTCAATGCCAGCAAATCACGCATCGCATTACGGGTGGTTTTACCCTGATAACGATTCCTTTCCCTGCGTTTGTTTGCCTGACGGGTATCCTTTTTGGTCGCTTTATGATTAGCCATGTTAAATTTTTAAGGCTGCGAAACTAAACATTAATTTCAAAAACCCTGCACTTTTTTCGAAAAAATATCCAATTCAGAACTACCCGCTTCTTTTATTCCCCGTGTCTGCTTCATGCCGGAAACAATTTTTTAATCTAAATTAGCGCGTTTTTTACCCCGCTCAAGGGTAAAATTTCATCACACCCCATTCCGCTTTTCATGAACAGAGACATTTCTTTCATTACACAATCGCATCCCTCGTATATCGAATCGGTATACCACGATTTCGTTAAAAACCCCGATACCATTGATCCGGAACTGAAAAAATTCTTTGAAGGATTTGATTTTGCCGTGCAATTCACGCAAGAGTTGAAAGGGCAATTGAATGGTAAAAGCACTCAGACGCCTGTTACCGCTTTACCGGAAGGAATAGACCTTGCAAAAGAATTTGCCGTGTATCAGCTGATCAGGGCGTACCGGAAACGGGGACATTTATTAAGTAAAACCAATCCTATCCGTCCGAGAAAAGACCGGCATCCGCATCTGGACCTGTCGGATTTCAAACTCAGTGAAGCCGATCTCGATACTGTTTTTCGGGCTTCCCGTTTACTTCGGCGCGAACCCATGACATTGTCGGCCATCCTCGATTTTCTTAAAAAAACATATACCTCCTCGGTAGGTATCGAGTATACCTATATTAATCAGGAAGAAATCTGTACCTGGGTAGAAAAGGAATTTGAAGATCTGATGCATTCCGAATTACCAATCACCAAGAAGAAACGGATTCTGGAAAAACTCAACCAGGGGGTGATTTTCGAAAAATTCCTGCATACCAAATTTATTGGACAGAAACGCTTTTCACTGGAAGGCGGTGAAAGTACCATTGCCGCACTGGATGCCATTATTACCGAAGCAGCCGAACATGGGGTACAGGAAGTGGTGATGGGGATGGCTCACCGCGGACGACTGAATATTCTTGCCAATATTCTTCAGAAAACCTATGAGCAGATTTTTACTGAATTCGAAGGCAATCCGCCGGCCGATAGTACCATGGGCAGCGGGGATGTAAAGTATCATCTCGGCTTTAAAAGTGATGTAAGCACACCTAACCAGAAAAAAATTAATCTTCAACTCACCCCGAATCCTTCCCACCTGGAAGCCGTAAACCCGCTGGTAGAAGGCTTTGCACGTGCCAAGGCCGATAGTTTGTATGGAAGTAATTTCGATAAGATATTACCTATCCTGATTCATGGCGATGCCTCGGTGGCCGGACAGGGTATTGTATATGAAGTGCTGCAGATGAGTGACCTGCGTGGCTATTATACCGGCGGAACGATTCATTTTGTTATCAATAATCAGATCGGGTTTACCACCAATTTCGATGATGCCCGCAGTGCCGATTATTGTACCAGTATTGCGTCTATGGTTCAGGCCCCGGTATTTCACGTGAACGGCGATGATCCCGAAGCGGTGGTCATGGTGTCGGAACTGGCCCTGCGCTTCCGTCAGAAGTTTAACCGCGATGTTTTCATCGATATGGTATGTTATCGTAAACATGGACACAACGAAGGCGATGATCCTAAATTCACACAACCCGATTTATACAGCCTGATTGATAAGCATCCGAATCCACGGGAAGTATATGTGAGCCATTTACTGAAGCAGGGCGATTTGCAGGAAGCCCTGGCCCGTGAAATGGAAAAAGTGTTCTGGGCCGATTTACAGGATCGTCTCGATGAAGTAAAACAAAAACCCCTACCCTATACCCGGCAGGAACCGGAAAATGCCTGGTTGGCCTTACGTCAGGCTACGGAAAACGATTTTGATCAATCGCCTGAAACTGCAGTAGATGAAACTATATTTCATACCGTGTTTGAAGCCATTATGAAAACACCTGAGGGTTTTGTACCGCTGAAAAAAGTACAGAAACTTCTCGACGATAAACTCCGGCTGTTCCGCGAACAGGGTGAAATAGACTGGGCCACAGCCGAACTGATGGCCTATGGTACCATTCTGTGCGAAGGCAAAGATGTTCGAATGAGCGGACAGGATGTACAACGGGGAACCTTCTCGCACCGGCATGCGGTTATTTATAACGAGGAAGGTCTCAAATCGCATAACCGTTTAAGTGATATTGCCGGTGCCACAGGTACGTTCAGAATCTATAATTCGCTCCTGAGCGAATACGCTGTGTTAGGTTTCGAATACGGGTATGCCATGGCGAATCCAAATAACCTGGTGATTTGGGAAGCACAGTTTGGCGATTTCAGCAATGGAGCACAAACCATTATCGATCAGTTTTTAGCCAGCGCTGAAACCAAATGGGGTAAACAAAACGGAATGGTGCTGTTGCTGCCCCATGGATACGAAGGTCAGGGACCGGAACATTCCAGTGCACGAATGGAACGCTTCCTGCAACTCTGTGCCGAACAGAATATGATTATTACCAATTGTACTACCGCGGCTAATTTCTTCCACGCGCTCCGTCGACAGGTTTGTTTCCCATTCCGTAAACCCATGATCAACTTTAGCCCGAAAGCCAATCTTCGTTTACAGAAAGCTTGCAGTAAGCAGGCAGAGTTTACACAAGGTCGCTTCCGTGAACTGATTCCGGATGAATCGGGCAGCGATCCTTCTCAGGTGAAACGAGTATTACTTTGCAGCGGAAAAATTTATTACGATCTGGACGAATACCGTCGCACTACTGAACGGAATGATGTGGCCATTCTGCGCCTCGAGCAAATTCATCCGCTTCCTGTAAAGCAGTTGATGGAACAGTATCGTTTATACCGGGGTGCACAATGGATATGGGTGCAAGAAGAACCCAGGAATATGGGTGCAGCTTCGTTCCTGAAAATGAATATCGACGAATCGCAAATCAAACTGGCCTACCTGTGCCGCACAGCTTCTGCATCCACCGCTACCGGCTTTGCCAAAAAACATGCTGAAGAACAAAAAGCACTGATACAAGCCGCTTTCTCATAAGGCCTCACTCCGATGTAAAAGTATAGAGGCATTACAACCGCCAAACCCGGAGGCTGTTTTTAATGCGTAGGCTTGGGTACTCTGATGAACCTTTTGATTAATGGATATTGAACCCGACACACCGGCTTCATCGAATCCGCAGGAAGGAAGTATGATACCCCGTTGAAGAGCTTCCGCACTCAGCACAATTTCCAGTACACCCGAAGCTCCGAGGGTATGACCGTAATTGCCTTTCAGACTGAATACCGGAACCCGACTTAAACCACAACCTGAATAAGCCTTCGATTCCATTTCATCATTATACAGGGTGGCAGTACCATGTGCCGAAATAAACGATAAATCACCGGCCTCTACCTGCCATTCGTTCAACGATTGATGAATCGCAAAGGCCAGCTCGTCTCCTGTTTTAGAGGGACCCGATATATGATTGGCATCGTTGGTAATAAACCCTGCACCGATGAACACAGAGCCCGGATGATCTTTTTTTAAAATCAATGCAGCAGCCGCTTCGCCTAAATTAATACCATCCCGTTTCGCATCAAACGGGCGGCAAATATCCTTACTCAGGGCATGAAAAGAATGGAAGCCGCTACTCACAAACTCACTCAGCACATCGCAACCAATTATACAGGCCTGCCGGTAGGCTGAGGTTGATAACATACGGGTTGCATAAATGCAGGCGCTGATACCCGAGATACAGGCATTGGAGATGATATGTACTTTCGACCGGGTGGCAAAGGCGTGTTGAATTTTTTCTGCTGCTGTTGTCAGCAAACTATCCCGTTCCTGAGCCGTACCCAAACATTCAATATCGCCTTTCGTGGTAGAAAGAATAATCAGCGTTTCCGGTGAAGACCAGTCGATGGAATGCTCTTTTTTCAACTGCTCTACCAACGACAATACCAGGGCATCGAACCGATAGCGCGTCTGTGTACACTCCATCATCGCTGCCATTTCCTCATCGGTAAATCCGGCTAATGGAAAATCACTCAGCAAGGTTCCTGGAAAGAACCCTGTTTTCATTCCCCGTTTCAGTTCCTGAACAGCCTGTATATTTTGTTCTATACCATTCCCCAACGGTGTTAGCAATGCTGAGCCTGCAATGGGAAAGGCATTCATCCCCGGCCTTACTCCCATTTGCCGAATTCCTTCTTCATTTTCTTAAACACATTTTTTATACTACCCAGCCAGTAGTTTCTGAAACCGAAACCGGCTGCCTGTCCAACCACACGTTTACTAAACAAGACCTTTTTGGTTTTCAGGTCGATGAAGGTGGCCCAAAAACTTCCTTCTTCAATATTCTTATTCATTCCCTCTGCAATGAGAACAAAACCAATTCCGCTGAGGTTTTTCGTTTCGTAACGTTTC
>CAYWKR010000126.1:0-6294 GCA_964458785.1 uncultured Bifidobacterium sp.
CGTTTACCCGATGGTCGTCCGCTGATACAAGCCATTTATGATGCCGGCAGTGACTTCGATCATGGACTGGCGATTGTTGGTTTTCGGGGGAAATATGGATATCTGGATGAGGGAGGCAATGAACGTATTCCCTTAAAATACGACGAAGCCGGTCCTTTCAGAGAAGGTCTGGCAGCAGTTAAATTTGCCGGAAAATACGGGTTCATTCAGGCAGAAGGGCAATGGGTAGTACAACCTATGTTTGAAAATGTTCGTAATTTTTCAGAGGGACTGGCAGCTGTGCAGAAAAACGGACTATGGGGATATTGTAACACCCGGGGCGGAATGGTGATTTCTTTCCAGTATAGCATGGCTCAGGACTTTTCAGAAGACCGGGCTGCTGTGCAATCCAAAGGTGCTTTTGGCTATATTAATCATCACGGTGAACAGGTAATTCCTTTCCGCTACGATATGGCCCTGCCATTCCGGAATGGAGAGGCAGAAACCGGAATTGGAAAAGAGCGCTTTATTCTCAATCCGGAAGGACGTATTCTGCGAAAAGAACGCCTGAAGGATGAACATGAAATGGAAGAAGAAGAAAGAGAAAAGGAAGAAAAAGAAGCACACCGGAGGAAAAACAAAAAATAAGGCCGCTCTGAACAGAACGGCCTCGAAGAAGTTATAATCGTTATTTTATTTAACCCTTTTCTCTTTGATACGGGCCGATTTACCGGAACGTTCGCGGAGATAAAACAAACGGGCACGACGAACTTTACCCACTTTATTTAATTCCACAGAATCGATATTAGGTGAAAATAAAGGAAAGGTACGCTCAACACCTACATTATCGCTCATTTTGCGAACCGTGAAAGACTGGGTAGCACCACGTCCCTGACGCTTGATACAAACACCTTTGAATGTCTGAATCCGCTCTTTATTTCCTTCCAGAATCTTATAATTCACAGAAATGCTGTCTCCTGCCTTGAAGGCCGGCATTTCCTTACCCGGAGTCAACTGTTGCTGTACGAATTTCACTGCTTGTTCCATACCCTATATTTTTTCGAATGGCGAAGGTAGCCATTCTGATGAATAAATAAAATTTTTATTAAAAAAATCCCGCTCCAGGAACGGGATTTATATAAATGACTTCGATATTTTACGGGAAGATTCCCAATTCCATATAACTCACCCCCACCTTGTTGATTGAATTTACAAAGGCAGCAGTACGCATGTCAGAAATTTTCTTGTTTTTCATCCAGATATCGCGGATTTCATGATAGGATCCCATCATGGTATCTTCCAGTCCGCTGTGTACCAGATCCACTTCATCCGGACCATGCAAAATGATGCTGCGTTCGGCTTTGCTGACTTTCTTACCGGTTAAACTCTCAATAGAAGATAAGATATTGGAATTCATGTTTTCGCTGAAACGCTTTTCCATACGACCATAGCGAACATGGCTCAGGTTTTTCAACCATTCGAAATACGAAACGGTTACCCCACCGGCATTGATATACATATCGGGAATTACCACGGTACCTTTTTTATTCAGAATAGCATCGGCATCGGGTGTTAACGGACCATTTGCCGCTTCAGCCACTATTTTAGCCTTCACACGAGGGGCATTATCCCCATTGATTACATTTTCCAAGGCCGCTGGAATCAGGATATCACAGGCCAATTCAAGGGCTTCTGAAGATTTTTTATGGTTTTTGGCACCAGGAAAATTCAAAATAGAACCCGTTTTCTTGCGATGTGCCATCACGGCTTCCAGATCCAGTCCTTTGGGGTTAGAAATAGCGCCTTCATATTCGGCAATCCCTACAATAGTGGAGCCGCCTTCCTGAAAATATTTCGCTGCATGATATCCTACATTACCCAAGCCTTGAACCACCACTGTTTTATCCTGTACGCCGACAGTCATTCCCAGTTTTTTCATCATTTCGGTATCGTTACACATTTCACGAACACCATAGAAAACACCTAAACCAGTGGCTTCGGTACGGCCGCGGACACCGCCTTGTGTTACCGGTTTTCCGGTTACACAACCTGCAGCATCAATTTCGCCGGGACGCAGACTGCTGTATGTGTCCACAATCCAGCTCATTTCCCGGGGACCAGTTCCGTAATCCGGAGCCGGAACATCAATACCAGGTCCGATGAAATTTTTCTTCACCAATTCAGCGGTATAGCGGCGGGTAATTTTTTCAAGATCGTATGCAGAAAGTGCTTTCGGATTGATTTTTATTCCTCCTTTGGCACCTCCGAAAGGTACATTCACAATAGCACACTTATACGTCATCAGGGCTGCCAGGGCCATCACTTCATCCTGATTCACATCCATACTGAAACGGATACCACCTTTCACCGGAAGTTTATGGTGTGAGTGCTGAACACGATATGCTTCAATTACTTCCACCTTATCTCCAATTTTTACGGGGAACTTCATGCTGTAAACACTGTTACAGGCTTTAATCTGATCGAGAATACCTTTATCCTTAATATCGGTGAACGGTGCCGCCTTATCGAAATTGCGTTCTACGCTTTCAAAGAAGCTGTAATGTGCGGAAGTGCTTTTGGATGCTTTAGCCATTGTTATTATTTTGGGTTATTGAGATTAAATCAGTGTTTTAAAAACCGGAAACCATCCGGAATATTTAACGGGATTCTTTTTGTTTTTCGAGTTGAGCAATGCGTTTTTCCAAGCGGAGAAGCATAAAAATAATGCCGGCAAATATAGTGAGCAATACCAAAACCACAAGGTATATTTTTCCGTTCTGATGCAGTACTCCGGCCATTTCAACGGGTTCTCCGCTTTGTGCCCACAAGGACATTGGCAACAGGAAAAGCAGAACAGGCAGGGTTTTATTTATAGCGTTCATATCAGGTAAAATATTCAGGGTTTTCCAGTTTTTTAATCCGAATCCGTAAAGTGGCGATCCATACCCCTAACAATATCCATCCCAGCATGGCGGGTATCGAGAGGCGCCTGAATTCGGCCGCCTGGGTATACAATGCTTCGAAGGGCTTACTATCGGTACCGGGGTGAAGCGATTTAAAATGCGCCGGGATAATAAATAATAAGGGAACCAGTAAGGCAAAGGCAAACACATTGTAAACCGATGCCAGACGAGCTTGCTTTTGTGGATCTTTTACCGAATTCCGCAACACCAGATATGCAAAATAGGTGAGCAAACACAGGGCCGCTCCAACCTGCTTGGGGTCATTACTCCATGGCGATCCCCAGGCCACACTGGCCCATTCCATGCCGGTAAGCATTCCCAGACAACCGAATCCGATTCCGGTGTAAATGAACTCTCTGGATATCAGATCATCCTTGGCCAGATTACGACGCAGATATTTCAGGGAATATATAGCGGATACCAGAAAACTGACTATCATCACATACCACATCGGAACATGATAAAACAGATTTCGCGCCGATTCATTCAGCTTTGGGATGGCAGGTACAGAAAGCAGGATTCCACCGGAGAAAATATAGACAAGCAAGAGCACACATAGAATTTTCCACCAATGTTTACGCATAATTCCGGAGAGGGTGCAAATATAAAGCGTGACTTCAACTATTCTCTTGAAAGTTTTTTACCATCGTTGTATTCCAGATACCGGAATCCGGAAAACGAAATCAAGGCTATACCTGACAGACATACCCAGAGCACTGTATATCCATAATGATCAATCAGGTGTGTTCCTACAATGGGGGCCAGCATTTGTGCCAGTGACCAGCTGACTGCATACAGAGCCATATAACGTCCCATGCTGCTTTTAGGCGCCCTCGAAATCGCATAGGTGCTCATAAAAGGCATGGCCAGCATTTCCGAGATGGTAATGAAGAACATACTCAACACGAGTATTCCTACCGAATGCACCGGAATCAACATCATATAAGCAAAAACAAGGAAAAGAATTCCTAAGGCTATGAATTTAAAACGGGTCCAGTGATTTTGAATCTTATAAATCAGGAGCATCTCCATACATACCACGCCGGCCCCATTGAAGGCCAGCAACCAACCTATATGTTGCTCACTCAGGTGATATTCGTTTTTATAAAATAAAGGAAGGGAGGTAAAGAACTGAAAGAAGGCAGTAGCATATAAGGTTGTAAACAGTAAAAAGAGTAAATATGCCCTGTCGCGATATGGGGATTGACTTATTATTTCCTTTTCTTTCTGCACATCGGGTTCTTTATGTGTTTCGTGTTTGGGTTTGGGAAGAATCTGATAAATAAAGACAGCAGCCGCCAGACAAGTGATTCCATCTACCCAGAAAAGGAAATTATAGCTGTAGGAAGCAATCCAGCCACCTAATACCGGACCTAACGTAAATCCCAAATTCATGGCCAGACGATTTAGTGCAATGGCCCTTGGAAAATTTTCAGGCGTTGAATAAGCCGAAATAGCTGCCGAATTAGCAGGCCTGAACATATCGCCGGTTGCTGTTACCAGAAATGTGAAGAAAGCGATTAAGGGATATGAACGCATCTGCCCCAGAGCAATCAGCATGATACCAGACAACAGTAAACTAAAAATAAGGATTGGATAAAACCCTATCCGGTCTACCAGTTTACCCCCTATCAACGCACCCGTCATTGAACCTATTCCAAACATGGCCATCACGATACCTGCCTGCGGTAGGGTAAAATGCATATGCTTTGTCAGGTACACACTCATAAAAACCAGCACCATGGAACCACTTCGGTTTATGAACATGGCTAAGGCCATTAACCACATATTCCGTGGTATGCCCGAATACGACTCTTTAAATAACTGAACAAGGGCTTTCATGCAGCTGCAAAGAAAGGTGCAACCATGGGTTCTAAAAAATGAAACCCCGGACTATTTAAAAATTAGCACCGATTTGGCTATTAGCTATTCAATGTGTATTCGCCCGCTGAAACATTGGCCTTCCTGATTTGATCCCCAAATCGCATAAACACCGGAAGCCATTCGGGAAACATCGGTTCGTGTTTGATTACTTTTCAAACAAACAGCACCCTGTAAATTCATCAGTACAAATGATTTTAATTGGCCGGGTACTTCCACCCACAACTCATGTCCCCGGCATCCATACCTGAACTGTGATTCTGATAGAGCAGAAGAGAGTGCCAAGGGATAACATGGTGGAAGTGACAGCAAAATATTCATACTATCGCACAAGTTCTGATAGTGTTGCTTTTGTATCGTATTGAGTGAAGTACTTAAAAGGTTTACATCTTCCAGACTATCATTGATCAAATCGTAAAAGGCTTCTGTTCCATTGTCGAAACGAATGAGATGATATTGGGTATCCCGTATCGTTTTGCCATCGGCAGCAATAGCCGGTGTATTGAATTGTTCGGTAAATATCCAATCGCGAACCGATGCACCTGTATTCTGGATTATGGGAAGCAAACTTCGGCTATCTACCTGCACACCGCCGGGAATCAGTGATTTCCAATTACTCAGGCCACCTAATTCGGCCAGGGTTGCAAATAAATCGGGGGTATTCACCAGAGCATTGCTCACACGACCGGGATTCACCACGGCAGGACCTGCTAAGATCATAGGCACATGCACTCCATAATCGTATAAGGTGGCCTTGGACTTATTGGGATTGGGAATTTGTGCTACCTGCGTTTCGTTACCATTATCGCCAATAAAAATAATATTGGTACTATCCAGTAATCCCCGGGTATTGAGGTACTGAAATAATCGTCCGCATTCGGTATCCATGGCTTCTATGGCTGCCTTGAAATATTTTTCCGGATACATCGAAATATCGGCAGTAGTTCCACTTAAACCAGTGGTATCACATAAGGAAGCCGGCGGAACATGAAAGGGGGAATGAGGGGCGTTAAATGCCAGCCAGAGAAAAAAAGGACGGGTTGTATTGATGGTATCCAGCCAGTCAACCGCATCGTTTACTGTTTGCGTAGTAGCATACTGATTCACGGTATCCAAAACCCCATTTCGTATGCGTTGATAGCTGTAGTAATTATTAATTTGTCCGTTAAAATTCCCGGAATAAAAATCATAGCCCATTTTATTCGGATACAACCATTTAGGCGGCGCCTGATTATGAAGATGCCATTTGCCGGTATTAGCAGTCTGGTAGGTAGGTGCATAATAAGTCTTTAGCAGTTGCGCAATAGTGGTTTCACTGGTATCGAGTTGCGGAGTAGCCGCGGAAGAAATCACAGCGCCTACACCCGTACGAAACGGATAGCGACCGGTGAGGATACCTGCACGGGCCGGAGAACGCACCGGAGCCGACCAGACCCGGGTAAAACGGATACCTCTTGAAAGGAGGGCACGA
>CAYWKR010000127.1:0-6292 GCA_964458785.1 uncultured Bifidobacterium sp.
CATGATCGGGGCAGAAGCTTATCGCATCCATATTCACACTTTTCATTCGTTCTGTAATCAGATCATTCAGGAAAATACCCGTTTGTTTGAGCGTAATTCGCTGGATCCGGTTTCCGATCTCGAACGTATGGCTTTCATCAGAGAAGTGATTGATGGATTTGGGAAAGAGAATCCTTTGCGACGCTACCGTTCTGATGTATATTTTGAAATAGGCCGTTTACAAATGCTTTATTCAGTGATGAAAAAAGAAGGATGGAGCAGTGCCCTCGTTCGTTCCTGTGCAGAAGCATATATCCGTGAACTGCCGGAAAGAGAAGAATTCCGGTATAAGAAAAATGGAAAGAACTATAAGGCAGGTGATCTGAAGAAAAAAGATTATGATGAAGTGGTAGAAAAAATGCAATTGCTGATTCATGCTGCCGAATCATTTGATGTTTTTCAGGATATCATGCGACGCCATCACCGCTACGATTTTGATGATATGATCAATTGGGTGATTGAAGCACTCGAAAAAAACGATGCGCTTCGCTACGATTGTTATGAACGTTATCAGTTCATTTTAGTAGACGAATTTCAGGATACCAGCGGAACACAAAATCGCTTAGTACAGTTATTGTGTGGTGATGAAACTGAACCCAATTTGTTCGTTGTTGGGGATGCCGATCAGTCTATCTACCGGTTTCAGGGTGCCAATGTCGAAAACCTGATCCGGTATCGGGATCAATATGCCGATCTTCTATATCAGGTAGTTCTCAAATCGAATTATCGTTCAACTCAGGCTATTCTGGATCTTTCTTCCGCACTGATTAAACAAAACAATACCCGTTGGGTGAGTGGACAGGGCGAAATGGCTCAAACACTGGTAGCTGCGCACCCCGCAAGACAGGCTTCGGCCGTAGTGCCCCGGTTACGGGTGTATGAAAACCCGTTCCAGGAAATGGCAGGCATAACCCGCGAAATTGAAGAACTCTTACAGCAGGGTGCCGAACCAGGCAGTATAGCTGTATTGTATCGTGAAAACAAATGGGGTGATGCACTCATCAAATTTTTCAAAGCAAAAAGCATTCCTTTCTATTCCCGTCGTAAGGAAGATTTATTCACGATTCCCCTGGCCTCGCGTATGCTCAGGGTACTGCGGTATATAGCCTGCGAATCTGCTATTCCTTTCAGTGCCGGTGATTTACTTTTTGAAATTCTTCATTTCAATGAATTCCGGATTCCACCAGCCGAAATTGCAAAAGTCAATATATGGTTTAATGAATCTGCACATGGAAGGAAATCCGGACTCAGACAATATCTCCATGAAAATCAATCAAAAACCAAAACCAGTCTGTTCGATGCAGGTCCTTCACCTGCCTTACTGGAAGCAGCCCGCTTACTGGAAAAATGGATAGCCGATAGTCATAATCTTCCAGTCATTGGTCTGGCCGAACTTATTATGCGTGAAGGTGGTTTTCTTGAAACTGCGTTGCAGGAAGAAGATGAAAAAATCTGGAATCTGGAAGTGTTACGTACCTGGATGGATTTTATCAAGGATGAAATGCACCGACATCCTTTGTATACACTGGCTCAGTTGATCAGTGTGATAGATTTAATGCAGGCCGAGGAACTCTCCATACCCTTATACCGCGTTTCTGGGAATGCAGAAGGAGTAAATCTTTTAACCATACACGGTTCAAAAGGACTCGAATTCCGTTATGTGTTTTTGATGAATTGTGTACGAAGTGTATGGGAAGGAAAAAGTTCCCCCAACAGGAATTATGCCCTTCCGCCTGGTTTGATTCAACAAAAACAACAAGAGTCGAAGCAACAGCAAACGGAAGAATTAAGACGATTGTTTTTTGTAGGAATTACCCGTGCGGAAGAACATCTGCAAATCAGCTGGACCCAAATGGATGAAAAAGAAAAAGCCATGGAACCCAGTGGTTTTGTAGCCGAATTAAATGAGGAAAAGCAATATCCTGAAGAGCGCGTTCAGATGTCTAAAGACGATTTGCTTCCGTTTCTGATTATTTATCTCGAGAAAGATAAAAGGCCACGTATTGCAGAAGCTGAAAAGGAATGGCTTCAACCCATTATCGATCGCTTCGAAATGAATGCCACTGCGTTGAATAATTACCTGAATTGTCCGTTGAAATTTTATTATCAGAATATTATCCGTGTGCCTTCCGGTCGGAATGAGAATATGGAATTTGGCAGTGCAGTTCACTTCGCCCTCCAGCGCTTGTTCGAAAAGATGCTTGAGCAGCAGGGAATATTTCCGGAATTACATGTGCTACTTGATGATTTTGGTTTTTACATGAAACGACATCGCGAGAGTTTTACCAAAGAAGCCTTTCAGCGACGCACCGATTATGGACACACTATTCTTTCGGCGCTGTATGAAAAATATGTCCCTCTGTGGCACCGGAATGTCAGTGTGGAATTATCTATCCGGCAGGTGGTGGTTGATGAAGTGCCTTTAAAGGGAAAATTAGATAAACTGGAGTATCATGGTCAGGAAGTAGTTATTGTAGATTATAAAACCGGTGATCCTAAAAAAGCGAAAGAAAAACTCAGCCCCCCTGGTAGCCGGAATCCACTGGGAGGCGACTACTGGAGGCAGGGTGTATTTTATAAATTGCTGGCCGATCATCAGAAACTGAATTTGATGAAAACAGCTAAAACGGTATTTCAGTTTCTGGAGCCCGATGATGACAAAAAATATGTAACACACGAAATCATTCCATCGGATGAAGATCTGAACATAGTTCGTACACAGATTACCGATGTCTGGAATCGAATCAGGCAATTCGATTTTTATACCGGTTGCGGAAAAAAGGACTGTACCTGGTGCAATTTTGTAAAGCAAACAAGGCAGTATGTCGAACTTCAGGACCCGGAAGAGGAATCCATGGAAACGGAGGCTCTTGCTGAATTAAAATCAGACGACTAATATCAATAACACATAAGATAAAATTCTGTTGGCGGTTATTGCTGAAAAGTTACCTTTGCGCCACGAAAAAAAGAACATGAAAGAAGTGTATATATTGTCGGCTGTGCGCACCCCAATGGGTAGTTTTGGCGCCTCATTGAAAGATATTTCAGCCACCCGTTTAGGAGCTGTAGCGATTCAGGAAGCTGTGAAACGCTCCGGTGTAGCAGTCGATCAGATCGACGAAGTATTGATGGGATCGGTAATGCAGGGGGGATTGGGACAGGCTCCGGCCCGTCAGGCGGCTCGTTTTGCCGGGCTTCCCGATCATGTGAATTGTACCACTGTAAATAAAGTTTGTGCCAGTGGAATGAAGTCGGTGATGCAGGGAGCGCAGAGTATTTTATTAGGCGATGCTGATATTGTTGTAGCCGGAGGAATGGAAAGTATGAGTAATGTGCCTTTTTATTCGCACAGCATGCGTTGGGGAAATAAATACGGACATGTGCAACTGGAAGATGGAATAGTGAAAGATGGCTTGCTGGATGTATATCATCAGTACCCGATGGGAAATGCAGCAGAACTTTGTGCAAAAGAATGTCATATTGGTCGTGAGGAGCAGGATGCCCATGCGATTGAAAGTTATAAAAGAAGTCAGGCAGCCTGGGAAGCCGGAAAATTCGATCGTGAAATTGTTGCGGTACCTATTCCTCAACGCAATGCCGATCCAAAAATGTTTACCAGGGATGAAGAACCCTGGAATGTGAAGTTCGATAAAATTCCAACGCTTAAACCCGTGTTTATAAAAGAAGGTACCGTAACAGCAGCAAATGCAAGTACCATGAACGACGGTGCTTCTGCACTGGTATTAATCAGCGGGGATAAAATGCGTGAACTGGGATTAAAACCCATAGCCCGCATTCTCTCCTATGCCGATGCAGAACAGGCACCGGAATGGTTTACCACATCTCCCAGTCTGGCTATGCCGAAAGCTGTTGCAAAAGCTGGTCTGACCATGGATCAGATTGATTTTGTGGAGATGAATGAAGCCTTTTCTGTGGTGAGTCTGGTCAATATGCAAAAAATGAATCTCGATCCGTCGAAAGTAAATGTATATGGAGGTGCAGTATCCATGGGGCATCCATTGGGAAGCAGTGGAGCCCGTATACTCGTTACCCTCACGTCGGTGCTTCATCAGGAAGGTGGCAGGTACGGTATGGTGGGTATTTGTAATGGTGGCGGAGGTGCGTCTTCGGTAGTGATTGAGCGCTGCGACTAAATTGGCCTCATAAATTGTATTCTTAATCGGAATTTGTCAGAGAAAGAATATATCCCGGACGTTTACATAGTACATCATCCTAATTTTGATTCTTTATGAAGCGATTCGGTATACTGTATCTTCTTTGTTTTTTCTTTCAGCCTGAACTCAGGGCTTCGCATATCATTGGTGCTGAAATTGGATATACCCATCAGGGTTCCTATGCGTATGAAATTGTGCTTACCTTATATGGCGATTGTGCCGGAAGTTCTTTTCCTTCATTACCTTCTGCGATTCCCCGTATCAAAATTTATAAGGATAATACAGCCTGGGGTTTTATCGATCTGAATCTCGATGGTCCGGGGGTTGAAGTGACTCCGGTTTGTCCGGCTGAAATCAATAATACCACTTGTGTTTCGGCAAGCGGCGTTATTCCAGGAATTATGCGTTTCATTTATAAAGGAGCCGTTACACTCGATGGTCCTTCGGCGAATTGGTTATTTCAGTTCAACAGTTCACTCGGAAATAATGCATGGGCGGGTCGAAGTTTTGCCATAACAAATGTGGTAAGTCCCAGTCAGATGGCTCTGGAAGCCACGCTGAACAATATGGCCGGTCCGAATAATTCTTCTGTGTTCACCACCATTCCCACTCCCTTTTTCTGTATTAATAATCCGCAGGAATTCAATCAGGGAGCCGTTGATCCCGATGCCGATCAGCTTACCTTCTCGCTGGTACCAGGTCTGGATGCCGACAATACCGGAACTGTAACAGGAAGCGTAACCTATAACTCACCCTATACCTATCAGAGCCCATTGGCAACAGTGCCCGGTAGTTTTATTTTCAATACCACCAATGGACAAATGAGTTTTACACCTAATCTGATACAAACGTCACTGGTCGTAAATAAAGTAGTTGAAAAAAGGGCAGGGGTTATTGTGGGAAGCACTATGCGTGAAATGAATATCATAGTTTTAAATAATTGTGCGAATCTTTCACCCGGGGCTTCCATACCTACTTCTAATGTGGGCAGTTTCGATTCGCTGACGCACACCTTAACGATCTGCAACTCGAATCCGCAACTTGTATTTCAAATAACAGCCAGCGATCCGGATAATCAGAATGTGCAAGTCACTCTTACCGGCTTACCCGCAGGCGCCACGGCCAGTATTATTGGTAATGGTGGGCAACAACCCCAAATTACCATTACCTGGAATTTGCCACAACCGATTTTACCGGGCACCTATACTTTTTATCTGAATTGTGAAGATGATGGTTGTCCGTTGAAGAGCAAACAAACTATTGCCTATACCGTCATCGTTACACAACCGGTTACCTTTAATGCCACCTCGGCTATGGAAAGTTGTGTGCCGGGTGCCGATGGTTCTATTATGGTGAATGCCTTAACGGGAAGTAACCTGACCTATTCACTGAATGGCGGTACTCCACAAAGCAGTTCATACTTTACAGGACTTACAGCAGGTACGTACACCATTACAGTGAAAGATGATCTGGGATGCTATTCCACACAAAGCATTACCGTAACCAGTGCACCCCTTCCTACTTTTACGATTAGTTCTGTTCCGGAGTCCTGTGTCCCCGGTCAGGATGGTATGCTGATAGTACAGGCCAGCAGCATGAATGGAGCCATTACCGGATATTCTATTAATGGAGGTACGTATCAAAACAGCGATACATTTCAAAACCTGTCGGCTGGTATTTATCTTTTGAATATTAAAGATATCGCAGGGTGTAGCAGCAGTTCACAATATACCTTACCCAAAGCCCCTGTTCCGGTACTCACGGCATCTTCCTTACACGATATTACCTGTTTCGGTTTGCAGAATGGATGGATACAGGTAAGCGTTGCACCGGCCGGACTGAATTGCATTTTTCAGCTTTTACCCACTGGAATATCTAATTACACCGGTATATTTAAAGACCTTACCAAAGGTGTTTATTTGCTCACTGCAAGTACCGATAAAGGGTGTGCAGATACCTTATCTTTTGAAATTCATGAACCACTCCCGTTGCAAATCACCGATCTGACAATTACACCGGCTACCTGCGACAGGAATAATGCAACCCTCCTGGTACAAACAAATTTCTCCTCTCCATTG
>CAYWKR010000128.1:0-6232 GCA_964458785.1 uncultured Bifidobacterium sp.
GTATAGGTAGTGTGGAAGTCTGCCCTACCGATCCCTTGTTGATTTATGCCGGAACAGGCGAAAATACCCTGCGTGGCAATGTGAGTGAAGGAAACGGAATGTGGAAATCAACAGATGGGGGTAAAACCTGGAAGTCATGCGGTTTGTCAGATACCCGCCATATTACCCGCATTGTTTTCCATCCCAAAAATCCAGAAACGGTATATTGTACTGCCACAGGTCATCTGTTTGGTGCCAACGAAGAACGAGGCGTTTTTAAAACAACCAACGGAGGCGCCTCATGGCAAAAAATTCTTTTTGTAAATAACGAAGTGGGTGCAGTGGATCTGGTGATGGATCCTGCTAATCCCGATATTTTATATGCTTCTACCTGGCGGGTCAAACGTACCCCGTGGTCGCTCGAGAGTGGTGGCGAAGGAAGTAGATTATGGAAAACAGAAGATGGCGGTACAACCTGGAAGAACATTTCAACAAAGCCTGGCTTTCCACCTGCACCACTCGGAATGATTTGTCTGGCCATTTCTGTTCAGAATTCAGATAAACTATATGCTATGGTGGAAAGTGAAAAAGGGGGTTTATATATGAGTCAGGATGCCGGAGAAAACTGGCAAAAAATGAACGATGAAAGTAAAATTCGTCAACGCGCCTGGTATTTCAGTAAGGTTAATGTGGATCCTAAAAATGATCAGATCGTGTATGTTGGCAATGTGGAGTTTTATAAAAGTACCGATGGCGGAAAAACATTCAATTCCCTGTCTACACCGCATGGCGACCATCACAACCTGTGGATCGATCCTAACGAACCAAAACGGATGATTGTTGCTGATGACGGTGGTGCACAAATCAGTTTCGATGGTGGACAGAATTGGTCAACCTATATGAACCAGCCAACTGCCCAGTTTTACCGGGTTACTACGGATACACATTTCCCCTACCGGGTGTTAGGTTGCCAGCAGGATAACAGCAGTGTTCGTATACTTAATCAAACCTATGACGGAAGCATTGGTGCACAGGACTGGAGCAGTACGGCCGGGTTCGAAAGCGGATATATTGCCGTAGATCCTTTAAACGATGATATAGTATACGGAGGGAATTACGGGGGATACATCTCCCGTCTCGATCACCGGAGTGGAGAACGAAGAACGGTGAGCGTGTATCCGGTTTCGCCGATCGGTGAAGGGGCCGATACGCTGACTTATCGCTTTCAGTGGAATTTTCCGCTTTTGTTTTCCCCCCATAATCCTAAACGCCTGTATGCTGCCGGTAATCATTTATTTGTAACCGAAGATGAAGGCCAGCACTGGAAAAAGATATCACCGGATCTGACCACTAACAATAAGAAAAAACAAGCCCCCAGCGGAGGTATTATTACCAAGGATAATACCGGCGTGGAATATTATTGTACCCTGTTTGCTGTGGCTGAAAGTCCGGTACAAAAGGACCTGCTGTGGTGCGGCAGCGACGATGGATTGCTGCATATCAGTAAAAACGGAGGGAAGGACTGGGAATTGGTAAACCCGGAAGGATTACCCGAAGATTTCATGTTTAATTGCATTGAAGCCTCGCCGTTTGATGCCGGAACATGTTATGTAGCAGGTACGTCCTATAAAAGCGACGATGACCATCCCTATATTTATAAAACCACCAATTTCGGACAAAGCTGGCAACTGATTGTCAAAGGCATTCCTGCTCACCATTTTACCCGTTGTATACGAAGCGATCAGGTGAAAAAAGGATGGTTGTATTGCGGAACCGAACATGGCATGTATTTAAGTACCAACGATGGAAAGAATTGGAAAAGTCTTCAGATGAATTTGCCAGAAGTTCCGGTTACTGACCTCTGTATTAAAGAAGATGATCTGGTAGTAGCTACCCAGGGAAGAAGTTTCTGGATTCTGGACGACCTGTCATTATTACGTCAATGGGCCGACGAAAGCAACGGTTCGTCAACACATTCTATGGGAAAACTAACTGTGTTCAATCCTTCAGCCTGTTACCGGATGGATGGCTACCAGCGAAACGCCCCGCAAAATGAAGGGCAGAATCCGGTGTATGGTGTTCGTCTGGATTTTGATGTGGCTGATTGGTCCGACAGCAGTAAGGCCAGCATTTCATTTTACACCACAGGCGATAGTTTGCTCCGGTCGTTCAGTACCCAATCAGAAAAAGAAGATGCATTAAAAGTCAGTCGGGGGATGAATATGTTTAACTGGAACCTGAATGTAAAAGGCGTTGAACGTATCGACGACATGATTTTATGGAATAGTAATATTGGTGGATATAAAATTCCTCCGGGAAATTATAAGGCCAAAATAAAAGTGGGATCTGATTCGGTTTGGCAGGATTTCAAGGTATTAGCCGATCCGAATTATAAAATAAGTTCCGACGATTACCAGAATCAGTTCCGTATGCTTACGGTTATCCGGAATAAATTCGAGGAGGTTCAGCACTGCATCCTGGATATACGCCAAATCCGGAGTCAGGTGAATGGTTTAAAAGAACGTTATGGCACCGAATACCCCACCGATTTGGATAGTATAGGTAAAACGATGCTGAAATCCATGTCGAAAGTAGAAGAGAGTCTGTACCAAACGAAAGCGAAAAGCGGTCAGGATTTACTGAATTATCCCATTCGACTGAATGATAAGTTATCGGGTATTTTTGATGCGGCCAATCAGGAAACTGCGCCCTCTCAGCAAGTAATGGAGGCCTATACCGAGCTTAATCTTAAAATTGAAAAAGAACTGAACGAATTCCGCTCTCTTACAACCGGACTTCTTAAAACGTTTAATCAAAAAGCACGGGAAGCCGGTCTTGATCTTATCACTGTAAAGAAAAGATCCTGATTACCTGACCGGCCAGCCATTGCATAAATGCGAAAAACGGGTCCGAAAACCCGTTTTCCAAAACAAAAACAACTTGAGTAGGGATTTAAAAAGAGCTGAGCCAGTCTTGAATCCTTAAACCGCAACAAACTTAAAAACAGAACAAATACGTTTTTGGCTTATTTCATAAACAGGTATTCTTATTTCATAAACAGGTAGTTTTAGTTCATAATCAGGTATTTTTCGACCACCCGTAAAATGACTTTTTACATGATTATCCGCTCTGAAACTTCCTTTTTTTTGTTCGGGGAGATGGGAATTTCCGTTTGATCGTTCATAATCAGGTTCCCATTTCGGGTACGTAACATTTTTTGAACGAATTTGAGATTTACAATATGCGAATGATGGACCCGTAAAAATTGACTGGAAGGAAGCCGGTCCTCGTATTCTTTTAATTTCTTGGATGACAGATGAATATTGCCGTTCGCACAGTGTATGGTTGTATAACTGCCTTTGGCTTCCATGCGCATAATGTCATCGATCTGAAGTAGTTCAATCTGGTCACGGGCCATCACCGCCAGCATCTTCACCTGATCGCCTTGCAGCCGTTCCAATTCATTTTGTTTAGCCTTTTCCAAACGAGCCTTTACTTTCTGTACAATAGCCACGAATTCGGTTATTACCACCGGTTTCAGTAAATAACCCTGTACCTGTTGATTTACGGCTTCCAGTGCATACTTTTCATAAGCGGTTACCAGAATAAAACTGGTAGAATCATCCTGATAGTTTCGCAAAACATCAAATGCTGTCTTATCATGTAATTCTACATCCAGAAAAACCAGATCGGGTTTCAACGTGGTTAGTAATTCTAGTGCTTCTTCCACATCATGTCCTTTCCCCACTACCCTTATCTCGGGGAAATACCGCATCAGGAGATTTTCGAGCAGGTCGATATTGGGTTGTTCGTCGTCAATCAGTACTGTTCTCAGTTTCATAGCCGGAACGTAAATGTAACTTAGAAATGTGCGATTTTTATCTGCCTGAATCCCCCTTCTTTTCCTCATCCCAGAAAGGGAAATAATTATGCCACTGCAACGGGTAAATCCGAATCATTTTTTCTATTGCCCGGGCATAGTCTTCTACTACTTCAGCTATGGCTTCTTTCCCTTTCCCATAATGCCCCGGACGGGAAGCAAAAAAGTGATAGTGTTTCACTCCTTCCTTCATAGCAAAAACAAAACTCACCGGGGCATCAAAGGTAGTAGCCAATGCAAAAGGCCCTAATGGCAGTTGTGCGGTGGCACCCAGTAATTGTACTCCAATGGTTCGGTTTCCTTCTACAAACCGGTCGGCATGAATACAAACAAATTCGTTCCTCTTCAGTGCCGCATGAATTTCATAAATATGATTCAGGTTATCCTGAATGGTGATCACATTAAAGCTACGTTCTCTCACCTGCTCCAGATATTGCCGAATACTCTGCACTTCACCATCGTACATTACAATATTTATCCGGGTCTTTATCCGTTTCAACAGGTGTCCCGCGGCTTCCCAATTTCCGAGATGGGCACTGATCAGTAAGCCCCCTTTCCCATCGGCTGCCATTTGATGCAGATTTTCCTCTCCGTCGAAATCAAAACCAAACGGGGAAGGCATACCACTCATCAATACCATTTTATCGATGATGCTTCGGCCCAGATAATTGAAATTCCGGTAAATCGAAAGTCGGGTGCGAACCCAGGAATACCCCAGACGTTTGGAGAAATAATACGTGAGACTTTTACCTGCCTTACCCGGAAATAAAAAATAATACAAGGTAACTACACGAAGTAATGCATACGCCGGAAAAACACCGGCACTTCGTATCAGGGTGATAAATATCTGGTATCCGAGACGATTGCCCCGCGATTGGCCCCAGGCACTCATCTAGGCTTCGATTTTATCGGAAAGCTTGGTGACTACATAAGTATAAAAATCATCCATCGTCACCATTTTCTGAAAATCTTCGGGTTTCACCTTAAATCCGAAATGGCTTTCAATACTCACCACCAGATCCACATAATCGAGGCTATCCAGATCCAGCGTCTCCTTCAGATTAGCTTCGGGATGAATTTTAGAAGCAGGAACTTCGAAATCTTCTTCAAGAAAAGCGTTAATAGTTGAGATGATAGTTGCTCTTTCCATGTATGTTCTATTTCCAGTCCTTCACAATCAGCGACGAATTAGTGCCTCCAAATCCAAAGGAATTCGACAAATATACATCAATTTTTTTCTCAAGGGTTTGATTTACAATCCGGAGACGACTGCTGTCTTCATCCGGGTTTTCGAAATTGAGGTTGGGCGCCAGAAACCCGTTTTTCATCATGAGGGTAGAATAAACGACCTCGCTGGCCCCGGCCATCCAGCATTCATGTCCGGTCATCCCTTTCGTGGAACTCACATACGGCATATCCGTTGCAAACACTTCATAAATTGCTTTGGCTTCACTGGCATCACCAGCTGGTGTGGAAGTAGCATGTGCATTCAGGTATTCGATATCAGCCGCCTGTAAGCCGGCATCCTTCAGTGCCATCTTCAGCGAACGGGCAGGTCCGTCGACACTTGGATTGGAAATGTGGGCCCCATTACTGGAAAAGCCATAACCTATCACTTCTGCCAGAATGGGCGCCCCCCGGCGACGGGCACTTTCGAGACTTTCAAGAATGACAGTAGCTGCTCCTCCACTGGGAACCAATCCATCACGGTCGCGATCGAACGGACGGGATGCCTTTTCAGGAGCGTCTTCACGTACCGAGAACGCACCCAGGGCATCGAAATTGGGCATGGAATAGAGATTCGTTTCCTGACCCCCTCCACAAATAATCATATCCTGTAAGCCCTGCTTTATAAACATATATCCTAATCCAATGGAATGTGAACCACTGGCACAGGCTGCACTTAAGGTGAGATTAATACCCCGAAGTTTGAAAATAGTAGACAGATTCATATTGATCGTGGAGTTCAACACCTGAAATACCGACGCAGAGCCCACCAGCATGGTATCTTTCTTCTCCCGAACCTTATCGATTCCCTGAATAACCGCTTCGGCACAACTATCGTTTCCGAAAATAATACCCACTTCATGCTCCTCGAAGTACGACTCATCCAGTAAGGCTTCTTTCATCGCCTCGCGGGTCGACATATAGGCATACTCGGCATGTTCAGGCATCATAATACGCGCCCGGCGATCGAGAAATTCTTTCAGATTGGGTTTGGGAACAAAACCCGTAAGTCCGCTCCGGTACCCAAAAGCCTTTCGTTCCTCGGAAAGAATTATTCCACTTCGCCCCTGATACAGCGAATCTTTCACCTGTTCGAGATTCTGGCCAATACAGGAATAAATGCCCATACCGGTAATCACCACTCTG
>CAYWKR010000129.1:0-6169 GCA_964458785.1 uncultured Bifidobacterium sp.
AAAGCGGTTCAAGGAATTTTTTTCGTCCAACCCGACAAAGAAATTCACGCATGGCTGCTTCCGATTTTGAATATCCGCTGCTTAAGGCTAAACGGTACCATTCATCGGCTATTTCACAATTTCCGGTTCCGGTTACATGATACATCTGGTCGATTGTCTGTAACTGCTCTGCAGTGGATGGGTGCGGCAGTTTTCTGAAAAAATGCAGCCATTCATGGGTCGACCATTTGTTTTGAAGCCCTGTTGCTAAAGTACCTTCTTTTTCAAATGTCTCCCGGATCTGGTCCACAGCCAGAAAACGGCTGCTGGCCGGCTTCGGGCAATTGGCAGGAACACCTGGTTCATATATCCATTCATGCACCTTCAGCTTCTCTTTTAAATCTGCATTCATCGAAAAAAGAAAAGTGTCCATATAGGCTAAACAGCCTTCGGTAGTCATGGTTTGAAAGGCATGTGCACTGAAGTACCGGTTCATGAACGAATCAAAATGCGGTCGACCACAATTTGTTTCCAGCATCCTGAGAAAAACGGCTCCTTTCTCATAAGGAATATTACTAAATGCTTCTTCCGGATGACGGCCATGCAAAGCTATTTTCAGTCGGGTATCTTCATGATTCATTCCAAGTGTTGTAAAATCACTTTCCAAATCCTGATACCCAATTTCCCAAAGCATTTCGTTATACTCTTTCCCGGCAATTTCTTCCATGATACGGCGTTCAAAGTAGGTAGTGAAACCCTCGTTCAGCCAAAGATCTTCCCAGGTTGCATTCGTCACCAGATTTCCACTCCAGCTATGAGCCATTTCATGGGCTATAAGTGAAACCAGACTTTTATCGCCGGCCAGTATGGTTGGGGTAGCAAAGGTCAAACGGGGATTCTCCATACCCCCGATCGGAAAGGACGGGGGAGCAATTAATACATCGTATCGTCCCCACCGGTAAGGCCCACCCAGTTTCTCAGCCGCCTGCATCATATTGGGAATATCGCTGAGTTCGGCTGCCGCCTCTTTCAATAAAACCGGTTCGGTATATACTCCACAACGCGAATCAATAGCCTGATAGGCAATATCACCACAGGCCAGGGCAATCAGATAAGTGGAAATGGGTTTCTCCATCTGAAAATGATATACGCCATCCGGATTCATCTCCTTCGGATTCTCGGCACTCATCAGCGCCATCATCCCCCTGGGAGCCTGTACAGTAGCTTCATAGGTTATGCGGTTAGAAGGTTGATCCTGACAGGGGAGGAGTGAACGGGCATGAATACTTTCACATTGTGTAAATAAATAGGGATACTGCTTTCCGGCAGTCTGATCTGGTTTCATCCATTGCAAGGCAGTGGCAATGGCACCCGTATGGTATTGGATTTTTACCACAGTATCTCCCGGCTGCACAGGAATCCGTAACTGACTTCCGAATAATTTATCGAATGAACCCAACTCAAATGTGCTTGCCCTATCATTTACCCATACTTTTTCAATTCCTAAGGCGTAGGTGTCGAAGCACAGGGACCTGGCGTCGCCCGGGCGTTCAAACACCCAGGTGGCGGTGCCTTGTATCTGCTTCTTTTCAAAATCAATATTCACCTTCCAATTCAGGTGACGGGTTCGGGCTTCTTCCGGATTTGAAAAACTTTGATTTTTCATACCCGGTTGGTTATCAGTCTTCCCGGAATTTTCCTCACACCCCATATTGAGTAACAAGAGCACGAATACTATCATCGGCATGTGCCGGAAAAGGAACAGAGGGCCGTATTTTTCAGTTCGCATTAATGACTGGTTTTTAAATAAATGATGGAAGGGAAATGGTCGCTATAACCATCATTCCAATGGCCATTCACATAGGATCGTTTTGGATACCCTTTATACTGTCCCCCTTTTTCGATCAGGAAACTGCGGTTATACACTTCGGCATGGGAATAAGCAAGCAACCTGGAAGCAGGTTGAACATTTCCGTAACTAATCATAATCTGGTCGAAGAGTCCCCAGGCATCCTGATAGGCCAGGGTTCCGACTCCTTTTTTGTAAAAGGCTGTGAAGGGATTAAAAATATCACCCGGGGTCAGCTCATTTTGCTTCCATTTGGCCCCTATCACACGGGTCACACTCTCATCAATAGGGTCGTCATTTAAATCACCCATAATAATAATTCGTGTCATAGGATCCTTTTTCAGAAGGGAATCCGCGATACGCCGGTCTACCGAAGCTGCCAATTTGCGTTTAGGACGGGTAGCTGCTTCTCCTCCGCGACGGGAAGGCCAGTGATTGACCATGACATGAACGGCCTCCCCATCCAGTTTTCCATACACATACAGCACATCGCGGGTAGGCGATTCTCCCGAATCGAGGGGCACAGTAAGCGAACGGGCCTGTAGTACCCTGAATCGTTTGGGATTATAAATTAAGCCACAATCGATACTTCGTTTATCGGGGCCGTCGAAAACAATGCATTTTAAATGGCGCGATACCAGTTTAGGACTTTTGCACAGCGCTTCCACCACGTCCTGATTTTCTACTTCCGCCACACCCAGCAACGAAATACCCTCCTTGTCTTCTTCCACTCCAAGCCGGGATACCACATCCGACAGGTTTTCAATTTTTTTGCGAAAAACCTGCGGGGTATAGGCATTGATTCCGGCAGGGGTAAATTCATCGTCATCCTTGTTCGGATCATTCAGGGTGTCGTAAAAATTTTCCAGGTTATAAAAAGCGATCACTGCTACGCTTGGACTTTGCGCCCAACTGCATAGTTGGAAAAAGAACAGAAGAATGGGAAAAAGCAATTTTTTCATGGAAGAAAATTCGTGCGGTAAATGTATATGATTTGAATGATTTCCCTGAGAACAAGGTCATGGGGAAGGCTTTCCATTTTTTTCCACAACCGGAAGCCGGTAATAATTTATTGATGTTCGCAGTTCGAAAAAAAACTACTTTTGTCCACCTTCCTGAAGCCGGTCAGAGCCAGGGAGGAAACTAACCAAACAACAAAACGATTAAAACACATGAAGTGGATTGTTAGTCTTTTACTGATCGGGGTGGTTTTTACCGCTTCAGCACAGAAAGCCACCTTAAAAGGAAAGGTGGTACACCAGGAGTCGAAACTTCCTTATACCGATGTAACAGTGCTTTTAAAAAGTATGAAGGTAATGGTGAGTACCAATACGGAAGGGGAATACCAGTTTAATGACGTTCCCTTGGGTATCTATGATCTGGTAGCCACAACACCTGAAGGAGCCGAGGAACAATTGCGTATTCAGGTAAATCAGGAAAATACCGAACTCGATCCCATTGAATTGCGAACACTTCCGGCGATTCACACCGACCAGTCGGCTATGAATAACGAAGAAGCAGGAACTGAAGATGAATCGGCGAATACATCCAGTGGCCAAAATGTATCCAGTGTGTTGAATGCCTCGCGGGATGCCTTTTTATCGGCGGCTACTTTTGGCTGGGGACAATATTTTTTCAGAATCCGGGGCTACGAAAACGATCATAATACCTTATTCATGAATGGGGTGCCCTTGAATGATTTGGAAGAAGGGGGCGTATTTTATAATGCCTGGAGTGGATTGAATGATGTGTTTCGTGGAAGAAACGTGACCCTGGGATTACAACCCGGTGATTGTTTTTTTGGAGGAAACGGACTGAATACTTCGCTCGACGCTTCTGCTTCGAACCAGCGCAAAGGAAGCCGCGTCACATATACCCTTACGAACCGTTCCTATCGCAATCGTATTATGCTTACCCATTCATCCGGTCTTCAGGCCAATGGCTGGGCATATTCATTTTCTTTCTCCCGTCGCTGGGCCAATCAGGGGCCTGTGAAGGGAACCTTTTACGATGCCTGGGGCTATTATGCGGCTATAGAAAAGCGATTCAAAAAACAGGGAATCAGTTTTATGGTAGTAGGTGCACCTATTCAGCGGGGTAAAAACGGACCCGCTACCGATGAAGTTTTTAACCTGGCCGGAACCCACTATTATAATCCGTATTGGGGATACCAGAATGGAAAAGTGCGCAATTCCCGAATACTGAAAACACATAATCCCCTGTTTATTCTGAATCACGATATTCAACTGAGTTCTTCGACTACATTGAACACAGCTGTAGCATTTCAGGGTGGATCTACTGCACAAACCGGTATTGACTGGCAAAATGCCGCCGACCCACGTCCGGATTATTACCGCTATTTGCCCAGTTACCTGAGCGACCCGAACGACCGGCAGGAGGTGGCCGACTATATCCGGAATCATCCTGATTTACTACAAATACACTGGGATAGTTTATATGAAGCGAACAGAAACAATATAAACAGCGGATACAATAAAGCCTCTTACATTGTAAATGCCACGGTAGAAGATTGCCGGAAATGGAATGCAGCTATTAACCTGCGTTCTGAATACAATGAACACCTGAGTCTGCAAACCGGCTTACAGTTACAAACACAAAAAAATCATAATTACCTTCGAATTGAAGATATGCTGGGTGGGGGCTATTGGGAAAATATCAACCAATTTGCTGCCCGGACATTTGGAGGAATTATTCAGGATGCCGACAAACTGAACGTACTGGATCAGGATATCAAACGCTATGAAGGAGATACCTATGGGTACAATTACGATATTCATTTTTCGAAGGCCGCATTATTTGGTCAGGGCGTGGTAACCTATAATAAAATTGATTTCTTTCTCGCAGCAGAGTTAGGCTATTCGTCCTTTTTCCGGAACGGCTATTACCAATCGGGTTTATACACTACCAATTCCTTCGGTGAATCGGAACATAAACGCTTCTTCACACCCAAAGCAAAAGGAGGGCTGACACTGAAATTAAACGGTAGAAATTATATCTATGCCAATGGTTCGTTTGGGAATCGGGCGCCTTATGTTGATAATGTAATTATTTCACCCCGTACCCGCAATGAAATGATTACAGATGCACAGGTAGAGAAGTTTGGCACAGCCGAAGTAGGTTATTTACTTCGTACCCCCAGACTCAGAGCACGCCTGACATTCTTTGCTACCGATATTAAGGATGCCTGTGATATTCGTCGTTTTTACCGCGATGATGATTATTCGTTTGTAAGTATGGCCATGCAGGGAATTGATAAGCGCTATACCGGAATGGAACTAGGAGCAGAAGTAAAGGTAAGTCCTTCGGTAACTGCCTCTCTGGCCACTTCCTTGTCGCAGGCATTCTATACCAGCCGGCCAGTAATTACCATGTATAGTGATAATGAAATCGGCGCTATTAATTCAACCGTAAGTGGTATGCAGGAATTAGTGTATATGCAGAATTATTATTTCCCCTCAGGACCACAAAGTGCTGCTCAGGTATCGGTTAATTATCGCTCCCCCCGGTTTTGGTATGGCACGGTATCCTGTAATTTTATGGGACGGAACTGGATGGATTTTGCTCCTACTGCCCGTACACAGGATGGCAGTGATAATCTGGTATATGGTTCTGAAGCTTGGCATCAGGCCATCGATCAGAAGAAATTACCGGCTGCTTCTACGCTGGATCTTAATCTGGGGAAATCGTTCAAGGTAGACAAGTATGTGAAGCAAGCTACCTCACAAACCTTATTACTTGTGAATATCGGAATCAATAACCTTTTAAATAACCGGAATATCCGCTTATATGGATTTGAAAATCTTCGGGTGAATAATGAACATCCGGAATGGTTTGCATCCAAATCGGCGTATGCACTCGGTACCACTTATTTTATCAACCTTAGTTTACGTTTTTAAATGAAACACATGAAAACAATGAAACAGATTATTACATACAGCATGTTGCTGCTCATCGCAGGAAGCACTCTATTTTCATCCTGTGTGAAGAAGAAATTCGATACTCCTCCCGACACCAGTACCTATGATCCGGGTATTCCGGTGAACAGTACCCTGAAAGCCGTGAAGGCACTTTATAACGGGAGTACACCCACCTTAATCGATTCTGATTTTACTGTTGCAGCCATTGTAACAGCCGATGATCGCTCGGGAGCTTTTTATAAGCAGATAGTAGTACAGGATAGTACGGCTGGTATTGTAGTATTATTAGGCCGGAACGGATTGTATAACGATTATCCGATCGGGCGTAAAATTTATATTCACTGCAAGGGCTTGTATCTGGGGGCCTATGGTAAATTTATGCAACTGGGTTTCACACCCGATA
>CAYWKR010000130.1:0-6129 GCA_964458785.1 uncultured Bifidobacterium sp.
CGTATTGGCGAGGCAAAGCAACACACAATCGCCCTGCGACCGGAGATAGCGTGGCAAGGTAATTTGTTCCCAAAGGGGTCCGTCCAGGGGTCTGATAACTTCTGCATCCAGCCATTCAGCCCATGGCTTGTGCAGTATACCAGAGGGACATACAAAACGAACATCAGGATAATTCCTTTTGATTTGCATACTCACTTCAAAAGCATACCTTTGAACACCTGTGAGTTTTTGCGTAAGAAATCGGGCATTAATAACCAACCTGGTCGACACAGTATGCAACTTACTTCACAGATTCGGCATATGCAATACCTGATTCAACTTTATGCACTCAGTAAACGAAACATCATTCTGCGCTACAAACATTCGTTACTGGGTTTCCTGTGGGGATTCCTGAAACCCCTGCTCTATCTACTGATTTTTACCGTCATTTTCAGTTCACAGTTCTCTTCAGTGAGTCATTATGTTTTGTATGCCACTTCGGGAATCATTTTCTGGTTCTTTTTCTCGAATATCACGGCACAATCCATGCAAAGCATCATACAATCGTCCGGTATTATTAAATCCATTAAAGTTCCTGCAATATTATTTCCATTATCGGAATGCCTTTCTGAATTTTTTAATCTGATTCCGGCACTGATTGTTTATTTTTTTCTAATGCATTGGTTTGGAATGCAATATTCACTCAGTCTTTTCTGGCTATTTCCGGCTATCCTCCTTTTTGGATTATTCAGTCTGAGTGTGGGCCTCCTTCTTTCTGCCCTGAATGTGTATTTCCGGGATACTGCTATTTTATGGAATACCATACAACCCGCTATATTTTATTTAACTCCCATTGCGTATACCGAATCACTGATTCCTACGAAATTTTCATTTGTCATCCGCTATAATCCGGTTTACTTTTTTATTCGTCTGATCCGAAAACCCATCTATGAATCTGCGAGTCCGGCATGGAACGATTGGTTGTATTGTATATTGATTGCCATGGCGGCATTTTCTTTTTCCTACCTTGTTTTTCATCGATTAAAAAACCAGTTCATTACCGCTATATGAAGCCTTTGCTTGAATTAAAAAATGTAAGCATCCGCTATCGTATGAATTCACATGGTATTCATTCGGTGAAAGATTGGTTTACACAATGGAAAAATCCTTTTCAGACAAAGACCATTATTGAAGACCTTAGTCTGGAGTTAAACGCCGGAAGCAGTCTGGGTATTTTGGGGCGGAACGGGGCCGGAAAGAGTACTTTACTCCGTGCTGTGGCTGGTATTATTCAACCAGCCCGTGGAAGTATACAGTGTAACGGAACGGTGGCTCCTATTCTGGCATTGGGTGCCGGACTGGAACCTGAACTCAGCGGATATGAAAATATTTCCCTGTTACTAGCCTTGTATGGAAAGCGAAGCAGAGAATCGGATTTTAAAAAAATTACTGAATTTTCGGAGTTGGATCAACGTACGCTGGAATCTCCTGTGAAATGTTACTCCTCGGGTATGTTGGCCCGATTGGCATTTTCTGTCTCTTTTGCACAGGATTGCGATTTGTATATCATCGATGAAGTGTTAGCCGTAGGTGACCTGGGATTTCAAAGCCGATGCAAGGAACGTATCAGTGAATTACAACAAATGGGTAAATCGTTTTTGTTTGTTTCTCACTTTCCCGATGAAGTGGAGAAAATTTGTAACAAGGGTATTTTACTCGATGATGGAAGAATATTATTTAATGGAAGTGCAGAAAAAATATGCAGGGAATACCGGAAACTGTTCGAACAGAACCCATGAGTTATATAAAGAAACCTTTGTTGATTGTTGGAGAACATCAGCTTGACATGACTTATATTTCATTGCTTCTTTCCAATCATACAGAAAGTGGAGCGGATTTTAAATCGATGGCTTTTACTGCTCAGGATAACCGGTTTTCAACCGCCTATCTGTTTCATTATCTGTATTATGAAGCTGAATATCAAAAACCCGAACAAGTGGCTTCGGTGCTGGCTCTTCAATGGGAAGCAGGAACTGATGCCGGATTACTTTGGGGTTTGGTGATCCCCTTTGCGGTTTATCAACTGGTTGCCCCTTATCCTCCTTTCGCAGATTGTGAACCTGTTTTTATTTTTAATGAAACTGAAATCCTTCTTGCTCCTCAACCTGAAAATCGTATAAACGAAGAGGAGCTTCTCCCCTTGTTGAAAAAACATAAGGGCCGCATTCTGAATTCAATATATTTCTATTCATCACCTATTCGTGTGGTAGACTATATAGCCCGTTTATGGAATATGAAGGTCATTAAATTAGATGAAATAAAACCACAGCCGTTTGAACCGACCGATCATAAATTCCGTTCAGGTGAAGTGCTTCAACAACTCCGTTCAATAGATGCTATACGTGATACCTATTCGAATGGTTCATCCATAGCCGCATTCTTTTTTATTTCGAATGAAAAGCAACTGATAGAATGTTATAAAAGGATGATGGCATTGGCCATTTCCGTTCCTGAATCCATAGATGTGTGGATTATTTGTAACAGCATACCGGAAGAATTTCCTGAAGAACATAGCCACTTATTGGAACGTATAGGTATTCATTTCATCGTACGAGAAGAACATATTGGCAAACAATGTAATCAGCTGATTTCATCCTGCACCTCTTCTGTTATTCTGATCGATGATTTAACACTGACTTACCCGCTTCACAGTGTGCTGGAATCGTATTTCCAATACAATTCATCGTTCCATTTTGCAGTAGCCGGAAGTGAATCGGAAACGATTACTTTACATAATTCCGAATTGCCCGGTATTTACTTTCCGGAGCATCTTCTCTTATTTAGCAAAACTTACTGGAATCAAATTCAGGGATTTGATGAACAATACCCCGATACCGCCTGCTTCTACGATTTCTTTCTTCGTTATATGTTGCTGTTACAATTGAATGCCGTTGTTTTTCGTGTACCAACACTTCAAAATATAAAAACGGTATCCCCTGAAACCACAAAACGGTTTCAGCAAATTGTACGTTCTCATCAGAAGCTATTAGCTGCAGTTAACGACCAGATTTTTGATATCATCAGTCAGGTTCAGATTAACCGGAAAGAAGAAGTAGAGAAAGCATATGGCAACCTGAGTTCAGTTCAATATTTACTGGATCATTCCAAAGCAGAGCTGAAAGCCATGGCGGAGATGAATCAAACACTTCATTCCCGTATACGACTGCTCGAGCAAAGCTGGTATCACAGATTCTACAATCGCTTCGAAAAAATTCGTCGTATCTTTTTTAAGAAAAATTCTCCGGGTACCGGAACACTGAAACGTATCCTTCAATTTATTCGATTCACCCTAAGTCGCAGTGGTGCTGCCGTACTCAGAAAGGGATTGGCTTCGTTTTTTAAACAACTTTATCTTTTTGTTGAAAAGAGACCGGTTGAAATTATTTACCCACAGGAACGTGACCGTGCCGGCATTTACAATTACCATCATTGGATTACTCATAAACTGGATACCGATACCCTTCGTGAAAATTATGAAGAAGAACGAAGCAGGTACACGGAAAATCCACTGATCAGCATTGTAATGCCCGTATACAATACCCCGCCCCGTTATCTGAAAGCCGCCATAGAATCGGTACGGATGCAATTATATGATCGTTGGGAATTGTGTATTGCCGATGATTGCTCCACTCATCCGGGTGTTAAACGGATTCTTAAAGCATATGAAGCAAAGGATCAGCGAATTCGTGTAACATACAGAAAAGAAAATGGCCATATTTCTGCCACCTCTAATACGGCCCTGGAAATGACCCGTGGCGAGTATATTCATTTTATGGATCATGATGATTTACTGACCATAAACTGTGTTTGGGAAATTGCAAAGGCCATACAGGAAAACCCCGAAGCCGGTATTATTTATTCTGATGAAGATAAAATTGACGAACGCAATTTTCATCAGAGTGCTTATTTCAAACCTGATTGGTCGCCGGATCATCTGTTGGCCAAGAATTATATCGGACACGTTTGTGTGATTCAAAAAAAACTGATCCAACAGGTAGGTGCCTTTCGTTTGGGTTTTGAAGGGAGTCAGGATTATGACTTATTGCTCCGGTGCACTGAACAAACCCATCACATAATTCATATTCCTAAAGTGCTTTATCACTGGCGAATACATAGTTTATCGGCTGCACAGGGAGAAGATGTGAAACCTTATGCTTATATCGCCGCCAAAAAGGCCCTTGAGGAAGCCATTCATCGTCGGGGCTTAAAAGGTCGTGTACGTTATTTGAATTTATTACGAGGGTATCGCATTGATTTTGATATTCAAAAACCGGGTTGGGTTGATATAATTATTCCTACGAAAGATCAGACTGAACTACTGAAAAATGCGGTGGATTCTATTTTTAAACATACTTCATATAAACAGTTCCGTATTACTATTCTGAATAATAACAGCCACACGAAAGAGTTTGCCTCATTCTGTGAAGAATATCCAAAGAAATATCCGGGGCAAGTTCAGATCGTGGATGCTCATTTTCCTTTTAATTTTTCGAAGCTGATGAATACCGGCGTTAGCATTACCCGGGGCGACTATGTATTACTATTGAATAATGATGTGGAAGTAACAGAACCTGACTGGCTTAAAACCATGGTATCGTTTGCACAGCAGAAACATATTGGTGCTGTGGGTGCACGCTTATTATATCCTGATGATACCATTCAGCATGCCGGTGTTATTGTTGGTTTGGGTGGCATTGCTGGGCATGCCTTTACCGGTCAGTATAAAGAAGATCCGGGCTATTTTAACCTGATTCAAACCGTGAATAATTTTTCTGCAGTCACGGCTGCCTGTTTGATGGTTCGGCGTGACGTATTTAATGAAGTTGGTGGAATGGATATCACATTTGAAGTGGAATACAATGATGTGGACTTCTGTTTAAAACTGCAGCAGGCAGGCTATTATAATGTGTATGTACCACAGGTTGAACTATACCATTATGAATCTGCTACGCGGGGCCATCCTCACCAAAGTAAAGCATCGTATGAACGTCACCTGAAGGAAATGGCCTTGTTTAAATCGAAATGGCAAACCGTGATCGACCGTGATCCGTTTTATAATCCCAACCTGAATCTGGGTGTCCACGATTTCAGTATGAATCTTCAGGCTTAATCAGGATTGTATGGCATGTGGATTGGCAATCAGAAACGAGTATATCAGAAAACGTTGCAGGGATTCAAAAACAACAATATCCGGTTTTTCTACGTCGATCAGGCGGTTCATAAAGATGTAATTCCATACAAAAACAGTTTCCTTGAAATGATTATTCAGAAAAGGAATAAGATAACTTCCAAACGAATCCCTGAACATGATTAGCTTAAGTGAAGTAGTATCGGGAAGTGTATTATGGTATTTCAAAATCATTTGGGTAGGAATATCAAAATTCAGCTGGTATTTGTGATCCTTGAATTGCATTACAAACTCATCTCTGGGATTAACCCGGTTTAAGCCCATCATAGCGGCCAGATCACCCTCGTGATTCTGAGCAGGTAAAATGGTAAAATCACTTTCAGCAAAAGGTTTAATCTGATGAAAATCCTGTGCTATTCGTTTCATCAGATCCTGGTAGGCAATAAATCCGCCGTATGTATTCCAATGGGTATCATTTTTATAATATACCTCCCGCTTTCTTCTTGCCACGAGTAAGTTTTCACTGGGGTCAATAAAATGGATATTCCCTTTTTCGGCAAACCATTTTTTTAAATAATCCAGACTATTATGTCCTTTCCCATTCAGCGGCCCCCAAACCTCTGGCATATAATCGGGGTATATCCTTTCCTTATTAGGTGGAATTAAAATATAGCAATGGATATTCCGCCTTTTAAGCCAGTCCATTTTGAGTTGCCAGGAAGAAAGCATGTACTGCGCCAGGTTGGAGTCTATGGCCGTTAAACGTCTGAAATCATCCATGGAACCAATATCATTATAGAAAAGCCATTTTTGCTTACCTAAAATAACCTTATCGGGTTGTGAACTTGTTTGAAGGATGCGCGTATGTATCCATGAATTCAGGAAATAGAATAAATTCCTGAAGGCAAATTGTTCTGAAGCATAGCGTGTAAATTCATCGGTATACGAATAAAAGTTGGTTC
>CAYWKR010000131.1:0-6110 GCA_964458785.1 uncultured Bifidobacterium sp.
ATGCCCGTATCATCCGTTTTTCATCACGAACTATGGTTTCAACCAGCATAGCTCCGGCAGCTCCGGGTGCATACCAGGCACTGGTTCCCAGTAAATTGGTGAGTGTGGCACCACCTACCATGGTATCGGCAGCCACTTTTTGCAGGGTCGCTTCATCGAGAAAATTTGATACGGGCATTCCCATATAAGTAGCCAGCCGCGTTAATGGAATCATGGTGGTATCGCCATGTCCGCCGATCACAGAAGCCTGTAAATCATTAGGAGAACATTTCATAGCCAGACTCAGATTATACCGGAAGCGGGCACTGTCGAGAATACCTCCCATACCGATAATGCGGTTTTTAGGTAAGCCGGTGCTGCGTAAGGCCAGATAGGTCATGGTATCCATCGGATTCGAAATCACGATGATGATGGCATTGGGTGAATGTTGAAGAATATTAGCGGCTACACTTTTTACAATACCGGCATTTATACCAATCAGTTCTTCACGGGTCATTCCGGGTTTACGGGGAATACCCGATGTAATAACCGCCACGTCGGTATTGGCTGTCTTTGTATAATCGTTGGTGCTGCCGGTAATACGGGTATCGAAACCTTCAATTTGCGCGGTTTGCATCAGGTCCATTGCTTTTCCTTCGGCCACACCTTCTTTAATATCTACAATTACCAGTTCATCGCACAATTGTTTGCGGGCAATATTATCGGCACAGGTTGCTCCAACGGCACCGGCTCCAACTACAGTCACTTTCATGTTTAAGGGGTTTTGTTTTTAAAAAGTGGCGCAAAAATAATCCAGTCCATTTGAATGGATGCTTTTTTTTTATCCTTCTTTTTAAATCCAGGGGCCCTGCCGTTCAATCTGGTTCTACGTTGAACAAAAGGGGTATTTCGGATATTATTTCTTCGGATGCTTTACCAGCACTTCGTCGATCATGCCATATTCTTTGGCTTCCTCGGCGGTCATCCAGTAATCGCGGTCGCTGTCTTTCTCTACTTTGGCAAACTTTTGTCCGCTGTGCAGGGCGATAATTTCATACAATTCCTTCTTCAGCTTTCCGATTTCACGGGCTGTAATTTCAATATCACTGGCCTGACCTTCCGCTCCACCCAGCGGCTGATGAATCATAATGCGGGCATGTTTCAGGGCGGTTCGTTTACCTTTTACACCGGCACACATCAGAACAGCCGCCATACTGGCAGCAATACCGGTACAAATGGTACTAACATCGGGCTGAATAATTTGCATGGTATCGTAAATGCCCAATCCGGCATATACCGACCCACCCGGACTGTTCAGGTACATCTGTATATCGCGTGTACGATCGGCACTTTCCAGAAATAGCAACTGTGCTGTTACGATATTGGCTACATAATCGTTGATCCCTTCGCCAAGAAAGATGATGCGATCCATCATGAGGCGCGAGAATACGTCCATAGACGCTACATTCATCGGGCGTTCCTCGATGATATAGGGAGTGAGGTTGGTAATACAGTGATTCAGGTGGGAACGATAATTGTGTAATGTTGCACTGCTGATACCGCTGTGTTTAACCGCGTATTTTTCAAATTCGTTGTGATGCATATATTTTTTATGATGATGCATCCAAAACTATGCTAAAAGCTTCAATATGACAATATTGCCCGTTTATTGCTTTAAGAAGGCACGTGTTGACATTTGCGATCCATTGGCATAGCGGAGCCAGTAATATCCTGATTCCAGATCGTGCAAATCCATTGAAAGTATTCCACCCATGTACGTTACTTCTTTCAGTTTTCGTCCGCTCACATCACAAACCTGAATACTACCCCGGCGATTTACACCAGCAATTTCAAGTGTAAGAATATGCTGTACCGGCACCGGAGACAGGGACCACTCGAATGCATCTTTATTTACATCGGTGAGTCCGTTGGGCGTTTTGGTGGTAAATGGAATCGTACTCCATGCCGAGAAATCGGTTGTGCTGCATTGGGTGCGTACATGCAGGTAATAGGTACTCGACGGATTCAGACCGGAAGCACTGTACGTGGTAGCGGTGGTTCCGGTTCCCGGGCCTGAAGGATTCATCGAACTCATATCTACCACATACTGATAACCGATAGCACCGCTAACTGCAGTCCAACTCAGATCCGCACTGGTAGCACCTACATTGGCGGCTGTGAGTCCGGTAGGTGTATTGCATAAAGATGCTGTTGTAAAAGACGTACTGGTCCACTGCGAATAATTACCGATACCACAATCGGAACGGAGATGAAAGTAATAAAGGGTGGCCGGACTTAATCCACCGGCATTGTAAAAAGCATTGGGAGTTTGCGTACCTACCCCAGTTGGATTGGTCGCTATATTATCGATCACATATTCGTAATTCGCTGCACCGGTTACCATAGTCCAGCTTAAGGTAGCCGAGGATGCGGTAATGGATGTGGTCATTAATCCGGTGGGAATGGTGCAACCACTCAGGGTGGTAAAACTGAAACTGGTCCAGTTCGAGAAGGAGGCTCCGCAATTGGTGCGAATGTGAAAATAATAGACTGTAGCCGGATTCAAACCTGTGAGATTTACGCTGGTATTCGTAGTGGCAGTGCCGGAACCGGATGGATTGGAAGACGTATTATCAAGTACATATTCGTAACCGGCAGCACCTCCTACTGCTGTCCAATTGGCTGTTGCACTTAAGGAAGTTAATGCGGTGGCATTGAGTCCTGTTGGAGGAAGACAAACCGGTGCGCCCCCTACATTGAGTGTAAAATCGTCGTAATTACCATATTGATACGTACCGCAGGGACCATACCCATTAGGACTGACAGTAACCCCATCGGATCCCCAGCAGGCGATGACCCGCATTTGATGTAACCCATTGGATGTACCCGAAGGCACAGTGATATTGAACGAATAGGTATTGAGTGCATTGGCCGTATAGATAGTATACAGATTTTCGCCGGCATCATCGAAGTCGTTATCGTTATTCAGATCAACCCACACAGCACATCCACACCAGTCGCCATTTACTACCGTCATGGGTGTTGCTACACCCGGTGTGATGGACGTGATTTGTGAGGTAAAATCCCATTGGGTACATGTAGTGGGAGCGGTCCAACTGATGCTTCCGATAATAACAGACTGATTGCGCCAGGACGTACAGCCATTGCTGAATGTGGGAGCGCAATAGGCAGAAGCTGATTGAATGTGTATAAAGCAGGCAGCCAGAAGAAAAAGAAAGCGAACAGGAGAGTAGAATAGTGTTTTCATACAAAGGGTATTAAGTGAATAAAGGTACATGATCTGATTGAGAGACCTCATAGGTAGAAAAAAGGTTTGTTGAAAAAATAAAGTGCTATACACTTTATGCTAATGACGATACATTTGAAAGCAGGCCTGCCGGTAGCGGGGCATTCGGATCACCCGCGGCCCTGATAGCAGCGTATATCCCGTATCCCGGGGCCTTATCCGGGAGCGGAATAGCAGCGGATAGCAGGAAATGCCGCCCTAAAAAAAGACCGGCATTAGGTACCGGTCTGTTCAAGACAATATGTTTACATTAGTGCAATTGAATCTGTCTGTTACGAGTCGGTTTTATTCATTTCGCAGAGCAACTACTCCGTCGAAAACATCCACCATTACTTTTTTCTCTTTATGAATATCGCCGGCAATGATTTTGCGACTGAGCAGGTTAATGATTTCCTTCTGAATGAGACGTTTCAATGGGCGGGCACCGTATTGCGGATCGAAACCATTTTCGACCAGATAATCGATGGCATATTCACTGAAGTCGAGATCGATTTGCTGTTGCTTCAGGGTTTCGCGCAACTGATTCAACTGAATTTGTATGATGCCTCTGATTTCGTTTTTCATCAGTGGTTTGAACATGATGACCTCATCGATACGGTTCAGAAACTCGGGACGAATACTTTGCCGCAATAAATTCATCACTTCGGTTCTTGTACTTTCTGTTACTTCATCTACATTGTTTTCATTCACCTTTTCGAAATTCTCCTGGATGATATGCGAACCCATATTGCTGGTCATGATGATGATGGTATTCTTGAAGTTCACTACCCGTCCTTTATTATCGGTGAGCCGACCATCGTCGAGTACCTGCAACAGGGTATTGAACACATCGGGATGTGCCTTTTCAATTTCATCGAAGAGAACCACACTATAGGGTTTACGACGTACGGCTTCTGTGAGTTGTCCGCCTTCATCGTAGCCCACATAGCCGGGAGGAGCCCCTACCAGACGACTCACACTGTGTTTCTCCTGATATTCGCTCATATCGATACGGGTCATCATGCTTTCGTCGTCGAACAGAAATTCGGCTAAGGCCTTGGCTAATTCGGTTTTACCTACACCTGTGGTTCCCAAAAAGATGAAGGATCCAATCGGCTTCCGGGCATCCTGCAATCCGGCCCGGCTACGGCGGATGGCATCGGCTACGGCAGTAATGGCTTCTTCCTGACCTACTACCCGTTCATGTAAATGGTCTTCCAGATTCAGCAATTTTTCTTTTTCGCTCTGCAGCATACGGGTTACAGGAATACCGGTTGCCCGTGCAATATTTTCGGCAATATCTTCGGCATCCACTTCTTCTTTCAACAGGCGTTTATGTTGTGCACTTTCAGCATCAATTTGTTCCGTTAGTTTTTTCAGCAAATCTTCCTGTTCTTTAATTCGTCCGTACCGGATTTCTGCCACCTTTCCAAAATCGCCGCTTCGTTCGGCCTGATCAGCCTCTAACTTCAACTCTTCGATACTGGTACGTGCCTGTTGTACTTTATCAACCACCGATTTTTCCTGTTGCCAGCGGGCACGAAAGGTATCGCGTTGTTCACTGAGGTTGGCAATTTCGCGGGCCAGTTCGCTGAGTTTCTTATCATCGTTTTCGCGTTTGATGGCTTCCCGTTCAATTTCGAGTTGACGTAAACGTCGTTCCAGTTCATCGAGCTCTTCGGGCATCGAATTCATTTCGAGTTTCAGTTTGGCCGCACTTTCGTCGATGAGGTCGATGGCTTTATCGGGAAGAAAGCGATCGGAAATATACCGGGCCGAAAGTTCCACGCCAGCAATGATGGCTTCGTCTTTGATACGCACATGATGATGCGATTCGTACTTGTCTTTAATACCACGAAGTATCGATATGGCATCTTCCACTGAAGGTTCATCGACCATTACTTTCTGAAAACGACGTTCCAGGGCCTTGTCCTTTTCGAAATATTTCTGATATTCATTTAAGGTGGTAGCACCAATAGCACGCAATTCGCCACGGGCCAGTGCCGGTTTTAAAATATTGGCAGCATCCATGGCCCCTTCGCCTCCGCCACCGGCCCCTACCAGGGTATGAATTTCATCGATAAACAGAATAATTTGTCCGTCACTTTCGCTTACCTCTTTGATTACACTTTTCAATCGTTCTTCGAATTCGCCTTTGTATTTGGCACCGGCAATGAGTTGTCCCATATCCAGAGCAAAAATCACTTTTGACTTCAGGTTTTCAGGAACATCGCCGTTAATAATCCGATGAGCCAACCCTTCCACAATAGCTGTTTTACCTACTCCGGGTTCACCCACCAGAATGGGGTTGTTCTTACTTCGGCGTGAAAGGATGTGCAGGGTTCTTCTGATTTCTTCATCCCTTCCGATTACAGGATCGAGCTTACCGGCAGAGGCCATTTCATTCAGGTTTTTGGCATACTTTTTCAGCGCCTGAATAGTTTGATCGCCGCCACTTTGAGAGTTTACGGTACTGCCTTTGCGGATTTCGCGGATCACTGTTTTGAGATTTTTTTCATTGAGACCGGCATCTTTCAGCAGGTTGGCGGAAGCATCGTGATTCGACAGCAATGCAAGTAAAAGATGTTCGGGCGAAATAAACTCATCACCAAAATCTTTCAGGTACGAACCGGCTTTCAGAACCGCCTGATTTAATTCGCGGGAAACAATTTGTCCTGCCTCGCCGCTGTATTGTGGAATTTTCTTCAGGACTTCCGTTAGTTTTTGTTCAACAAAAGACAGATTCACATCGCTTTTCTTCATGAGATACAGCACCGGACTGTCTTCATCGTCGAGCATCGCTTTGAGCAGGATTCCTAAGGCCGACGTAACCCCGGGCGTTGTT
>CAYWKR010000132.1:0-6099 GCA_964458785.1 uncultured Bifidobacterium sp.
ATACTGTATCACGTAAACGGGCAATAACATGCATACTTAGTATATTACCTACTTTGATTTTATTAGAACTCCCTGATTTTTTTAAAATCTGATATTCCAATCCGGATTTCAGTTTTACCATCCGGTTGTTTTTACAGGACATGCTGCCTGTTACAAGTGCAATAAATGCAATGAGGACTAGTTGTTTATTCATATTTTATTTTCTGCGTACCAAAAAGTTATTTAACGATCTCAAGAAGTTCTACATCAAAAATCAATACATCATTGGGTTTGATGGGTGTTCCCGGAGGGGCGTTTTGTCCATAGGCCAGACCTGAAGGAATAAGTAGTTTCCCTTTACCGCCTTCTTCCAGGTAGGGGATACCTTCGGTCCAACCCTTAATCACCTGAGTCAGCGGAAATTCAACCGGTTCACCCCGGTCGTAAGAAGAATCGAATTTGGTACCATCCAGCAGGGTGCCTTTATAGTGAACCTTTACCTTATCAGATGCTACCGGATGTTTTCCGTTGCCGGCTTTTTCAATTACATAATACAAACCACTTTCGGTGCGTTTTGCATCCTTAATATTGTTTTTGGCGATATAGTCCTTAATCGTTTGTTCATCCATGGAAACCTGCTTTTCAGCGGCTTCTTTCTTTGCTGCTTCAAATTCTTCTTTCGATTTTACCGAAACTATTTTAACAGTATAAATCACTTTATCACCCGATTTGGCAAAAGGAGGCAACTGACTGCCATGAAAAGCCGAATCGATGGGTAAGCGGAAAATAGCACTGTCGCCGGAAGTCAATAGTTTAAATCCGTCCATAAAACTACCCAGAAATTGTTGGGTCAGGGGTTGTTCAATGGGTTGATCATTATTCATTTTATATGAATCGAACATGGCAGAATCGGCAATCTTAGTACGGATATGCATACTTACAACACTGCCCTCCTGTATGGTTTTGGTTCCCGGTGCATCCTTTACAATCAGGTATTCCAGTCCATTCGGAAGCTGTTTAAAACTTTGAGCGGAAACTGAACTTCCACTGATCAGGCCACACCCTATCAAGGTAGCCAGACTGATTTTTTTTATCATATTGCTTTAATTATTATTTTGAATTTTGATTTTCAACCGGAACCGGCGAAGGGGCAGGGGCCGGAGTGGGTGTTGCCGTTTGTGGTTTGATATTCACCAATTCTACGTCGAAAAAGAGAATAGAATTAGCCGGAATTCCTTTTGGATTGGCGCCTCCGCCCGGACGCGACTGTGCACCATAAGCCATAGGCGATGGTATATAAAAGGTGGCCTTACTTCCTTTTTTCAAGAGGGCTACACCTTCATCCCAGCCTTTGATTACCTGACCCCGACCTAAACTGAATTCAAAGGGTGTAACATGATGAAAGGCTGTATCTTCATTACTGTCGAACTTAGTGCCATCCATCAGGGTGCCTGTATAGTTCATCACTACCGTGTCACCGGTTTTAGGTGTATCGCCTTCCCCTTCTTTTGAAAGGGTATAGTACATACCACCTGCGGTTTTCACCGGATTCAGGTTATGTTGTTTGAAATAATCCTGTAAACTCTTATCATCCTTCGCCATGGTTTTGGCCTCTTCCTTTTTCTGCTTTTCCATCTGCTCTTTAATTTGTTTATTAAAGGCTTCCTGTTGCTCTTTCTGAACCTGTTCTTTAGGCTTAATGGAGACTAACTTGATGAAATACTGAATTTTATCACCCTTCTTAATAAAGTCGGGTTTTTTGTTTTTGGTATTGGTGAACAATACGTCGGCATCCACCAGACAGGCAATGCTGTCGCCCGGAGTCATTAACATGATAGGTTCGATAATATCGCCTTTGAAATTGGGCTTATTAGCCGAAAACTCAGCGGGTTTACCTTTATTCCGGTCGGCTGAACTGAACAACATCCGTCCGTTACAAATCGAAATCATGTTTACGCGGATGATGTCTCCTTCAACCGGATGTTTGCCACCTGGTTTATCAATTACAAAAGCATATTCCAGTGCAGAATTCATCCGTTTGAAGTTGAGTGCAGGAGGCGCAGCTTTCTGGGCAGTTGCCTGGATAGCTGGTTGCGGATTAAGTTTTACCGGAGGATTGCCGGGTTTGGTTTGTGCCTGGATAGTCCCTGAAAAGGCAAAAAGGGTTAAACTGATACAGATTCTAGATAACATTGCTTCAATTGATTTTCGTTTTCCTGAAGGGCTGCAATATACAACGATATCGTGTCGTTCATACTTTGAAGCGATTTTCCACCGGCTGCATTGGCATGCCCTCCGCCATTGAAATAGGTTCTGGCAAACTGGTTTACATCAAAATGTCCCTTGCTACGAAACGACATCCGGATACCATCTTCCCGTTCGCTGATAAAAGTAGAAAAAATAATATCCTGTATACTTAAAGGGTAGTTAACAATTCCTTCCGTATCGCCGGTTTGAATCTGGTACTTATTCAACTCGTCGCGGGTAACTGCTATAAGTGCCGCATGTGTGGGAACATAGAGTTGCATTTTTTGCGACAGAACATATCCTAAAAAACGTAGCCGGTTTTCGCGGAATGTATCAAATACCAAATGATGAATGGGCGCAGGTTTCAATCCCAGATCCATAAGGTGGGCAACCATCCGGTGCACCCCGGCCGTAGTACAGGGAAATTTAAATGAACCGGTATCGGTCATTACCCCGGCATATAAACAGGAAGCGGTGGCCATGTCGATATGTTCCGCTTCGTTACATTCCAGAATAAAATCATAAATCATTTCACAGGTGCTGCTTTTAGCCGGCACACTCTTTCCGTAATCAAAAACAGTGTCGGGAAAGAGATGGTGATCTATCATGACCTTGATGCCCTGATATTTTAACAGGGCAGGTTCCAGTGTTTGGGTACGCGATAATTGATTAAAATCGAGGCAAAACAAAATATCCGTTTCGGTTAAAATGTTTGCCACCTTGCCTGCCTGTTGTTCTGCTATGAGTACCTGATTATACCCCGGCATCCAGTGGAGAAAGTCAGGAATGGCATTCGGTGAGATCACCGTACAGGAGTGTCCTTTTTTCTGAAGAAAGTGCCATAACCCCAAAGATGAACCTAAGGCATCGGCATCCGGATTATAGTGATGGGTAATCACTATTTTTTTCGGATCAGAAAGAAGGGGAATCAATTCAGATAACGATTTCATGGCAGCCCGCAAAAATGAAGGATTAATTGCGAATATCAAAATAATTGACCATGAAGCAGATGCTGAAATCCGGAAGGTGTCAGGCATATAAAAAGGGTTGCCGTTACCGACAACCCCTTTCAATTAAAATGTAATACTTCATTAAGCTTTATTAGCTGATAATGCTCTTTGGCGTTTGTAAATAAATACCATACCAATACTCAGTGAAAGCAAGCAAAGAATTATCAATCCCCATTCTGAGATGGTAGGCACAGTATTCGGACAATAAATGGTCAGATCCAGAATATTCAATTGGGTGGAACCTGGAGCCGTGTAGTAATAAATACCACTGGCGGTATAGGTAGCACCACTGATTGGCCAGGTATACGGACCACAATGTGTTACGGTGGTGGTAGCACTGGTTAATGAAGCGGCTTTCAGCCACACCCCTGAGTCAAGAATGAAATCGGTACCATCGGCAATGGCTAATTTCATATGATGGGTTTGGTTGGGTGTTACGGCTGATTGAGCAGTTAAAACAGTAGTAAATCCATTGTATCCAACAGTAGTACCACCAATGTTATTGATGAAATACATACCATTATTGGTACATGGAGGTGTGAAATTACCACAGTTGGAAGCAGTAGAACCGTTAATGGTATTTACACCCACCGGACAGGTAGTGCCGGGTACCAGGGCAATATTTTTCGCGTTATTGGAAAAAGGGCCTGAGATTCCAGGTCCACTGATAAAGAATCCAAACACATCGGAAAAGGATGAACAGGTATAGCTCTGGTATTCGGTAGAACCAAACACATACTGAAACTTAACACTGTCTGACAAGGGTACAAAATCGAACTGAAGAATACAGGCATCATTGGTAGGAACCAGTGCCAAAGCCGTTAAGTCGGCATCACCGGCTACACCATTACTGTTTGAAGGATTCGGGGTGTTTGCAAATGCTGCTGAACCGGACGTCAGCAAAACACCCGCATCGAGACCCAGATTCGACGAGGTTACGGTGAAGGTTCCGTTGGCAACGCCCGGACAGTTTAAGGTTGCATTTGAAACCGTAACGCTGGCACCCGCAAGGGTTTGGGCTAATTGAGTGGCCGTTTGATTGGCATTAATGGTTATTTGTGCCGTAGCCGTATTTAGCGAGGCAGCGATGGCCAAAGCCGGTAACCAACGCAAACCATGGAAGTATTTTTTGTTTTTCATACTGTATTTTTTTATTTTTTGGTGAAAAAGACGCTGTGGTTAAAACAGCGATCCATGATAAACTTAGTTGGTTAAAGGGGTATTAGATGGAACAATTTCAAACTGAACACGGGCAGCATAAATCTGTCCTGCTCCTTTCAGCATCGCACCATAAGCAATTCCCGATGAATTAGCCGGAACATCTACTACCACCTGACAGTATTGATACCCTTTTGAAGTGCCTGATACGGTACTGTGATGAATAGTTTCCATACTCACCGCTTTATTGGAAACAGCCTGATTGGTGTTAATCCAGAAGCCACCCCAGTCATTCACATTCATACTGCGAATTAATCCGCTGATCCGAACCCGTTTCCCCTGAAACGTCTGGGCACTCAGATTATGGATCAGGGCGCCGTAGCCGCTCACTGAATTGGTTTTTGATTTAATGGTAACAGTACCGGATCCATCATCATTGCCTTTAATATTGGCTCCCATGATATAGTCCTTGGAGGCCGAACCGGATTTGTCCCAATTGGCCACATTCTCTGTAGAGAGAAGAGTAAACAAGCCTATGCCTATTGCAAAGCCCGTAAGAATTCTTTTTTTCATATTGAACATTTTAAGATTAAAAAATAGTAGTGGTTATGTATGTGCCTTTTTAATCTTTTGTTCGCGATGTGATTACGCCATAGGCTAGTTGTTTTTTTTGTTTAAGGTGGTTTTAGGGTAATTCCATTTCAAGTTGAAGTCTTTCGGTTAATAAGTGGTTACGAATATACCGTCTTCATTTGAAAACGACAAACTTTTTTACCTGAAATTGGAAGAAAAATTTATCCTGAAACGGGAATTTTAGTTGCTCAACCGGCACTATGATTAATGTTTTTCTAATGGGTTTCGGGAGGCATACAATACGAAAAACCAAACCTTTGCGGGGTGAAGAATCAGAAGGAAAAGGCATCAGTAGGTTCATCTGAACCCGAAAAGACAGATTCCCAACGAAATGCGATTCCCTGGAAGCGTTGGATAGCCCCCTTGCTTGGCGCAACACTTATCGCTACTATTTTAATCGGAAAGGGCAGTGATTTTATCGAACATCCCTGGGTAGTGGGTGATATTCTCTGCGATTCGTCTAAACGGGTAACCGATAGTACACAACGGCTGGTGGTACTTGAAAAAGGAGGGACCATTTTAAAACAACAACTCGCCATGCATCCTTACCATGCCCGGGTCTGGGCTATGCTAGGGCATTATTATATTCAAAAAAAGGACTGGGATTCCTGTATCTATAGTGAGAAAAGAGCCCTTACCATTGGTCATGGCTCGTTGGTAAACAGTATTGAGAAAATGTCGAACCAGTACCTCTCCTTTGCACTAGGTCAAAAACTCAATCCGATCTTTCATATGAAAGACAGTGCTATGGGTATCATTCAATCAGCTGTGGTTCCGGGGTATGAAAATAAATTGCTCGATAAATTTCGTGGATTAGTGTATGTCAACTGCCACGAATATCCGGCAGCCGTTCAATACCTTGAATCGTACCTGAAAAAATTCCCCAATGATTATGATGCTTTGTATGCTGCTATAATCAGTTATATGAACAGTGGTCTGTTGCCTCAAGCCAGAGAATATCTGGAGAGGGCAAAAAAAATAAATCCAGGTGCACCAAACCTCCAGTTATTGTCACAACAAAACCTGCATCGAAACCGGAAATACAATTGGCTTTCGGGAAAATAAATTACAT
>CAYWKR010000133.1:0-6067 GCA_964458785.1 uncultured Bifidobacterium sp.
GGACAGCATGTGCAAAAAGGACAGGTAGTGGCTACCCTGCGTTCTGAAACCATCGACCGAGGTATCGATCAGCTCGATCAGCAGATTGCTTTTGCCAAAACCATTTACGAAAAACAAAAGCGCCTCTGGGATCAGGAAATCGGAACGGAATTGCAATTGCTGACCGCAAAAAATAATTACGATAATCTGGTGAACCAGAAGAAGACCACCCTCAGCAATAAGAATTCGTTTAATGTGATCTCTCCCATCTCAGGGGTGGTAGATGCTGTAAACGCTACCGTGGGTCAGTCCTATGCTTCCCCCGTTAATCCTCCCGTGATACGTATCATTAATACCGGTCGCTTAAAAGTGAAGGCCGATATTCCCGAAAATTATGCCCCGGTGGTACACAATGGCAGTTCGGTACAACTCATCTTTCCTGATGTGCGTGATACCCTGATTACCAAAGTGAATTATGTAGAGAAACTCATTAATCCCTTATCGAGAACCTTTTCGGCGTATATCCCCTTGCCCTCATCGGCCCGCTTTCAACCTAATATGACCACTCAGGTTAAAATTGCATCGTATCAGAATGCAAGAGCTTTTGTATTGCCTATGGGCGTGATTCAGAAAACCGATAAGGGCGATTTCGTGTATGTGGCCGATGCATCCTCACATGCCGTACTCAAACCGGTAACCCTTGGGAATACCTATAACAGCAAAGTGGAAATTTTATCGGGACTCACCCTCGGCGACCACGTGATTACCGCCGGGTATGAAGAACTGAACGAAGGGGATCTCTTACTGATCGAAAAAGGACAATAAGAACGGAGTCATTGATTTTGAATACGTAAACCGATTCATGCGGACCGGTTTGCACAAAAACAACGAAAAATGAAAATTAATCCATCGATCTGGCCGATCAATAACCGGACCAGTATCTATATCCTGACCATCATCATTACGTTAGTTGGACTGATGAGTTATATGAATCTTCCCAAGGAGCAATTTCCTGAAGTGAAGTTTCCGCAAATTATTGTTCAAACCGTGTACCCGGGTACCTCACCCGAGAATATGGAAAATCTGGTTTCTAAACCTATCGAAAAGCAGGTGAAGAATATCAGCGGTATAAAAAAAGTAACCAGCAATTCATTCCAGGATTTCTCTATTGTGATTGCTGAATTCAATACCGATGTAAAAATTGAAAAAGCTAAACGGGAAGTGAGCGATGCGGTAGATAAGGCCAAGTCGGATCAGAATGGCTTACCCAAAAACTTACCCAACGATCCGGAAGTGAAGGATATTGATGTGTCGGAATTCCCAATTCGCTTCGTCAATATCTATGGCAACTTTGATGAGGCCCGTCTAGAAAAATATGCCGACCGCATCAAGGATAAAATCGAAAGCCTGAAAGAAATTAAACGGGTCGATAAGGTTGGCGGTCTCGATCGCGAAATTCAAATCAATGTCGATTTGTTTCGTATGCAGGCCGCTCAACTCAGTTTCAGGGATATACAAAGTGCTGTAGCGTATGAGAATATTGAAGCTACGCCGGGCTTGGTGAAAGTAGATGGTGAACAACGGATTATTAGTTTAAAGAAGGTATTTAAAACAGCCGATGAAATTGCCAATATCGTGGTGAAAAATCCGTATGGCTCACCGGTATATCTTAAAGACATTGCCGAAGTAAAAGATACCTATAAGGAACAGGAGAGCTTTGCGCGTTTGAATAAAAAAAATGTGATTACCCTGAATGTGATTAAGGCCAGTGGTAAAAACCTGATCGAAGCTTCCGATAAAATTGACGGCATTATTCAGGAAATGAAGAAAAGTGAATTGCCCAAAGAGCTGAATGTAATTGTAACCGGCGATCAGAGCGATGCTACCCGAACCACCCTGCACGATCTGATCAATACCATCATTATCGGATTTATATTGGTAACCTTTATCCTGATGTTTTTTATGGGAACCACCAATGCCATTTTTGTGGCCCTTTCGGTTCCGCTTTCTTGTGCCATCGCCTTTATGGTATTACCGGGTATCGGTTTTACGCTCAACATGATTGTGTTGTTCTCCTTCCTTCTCGCATTAGGTATTGTAGTAGACGATGCCATAGTGGTGATTGAAAATTCGCATCGCATCTTTCACGAAGAAAAATTACCCATCAAGGAGGCTGTAAAAAAAGCTACCGGCGAAGTGTTTCTTCCTGTACTTACCGGAACCATCACTACCTTGCTACCTTTCATTCCATTGGCTTTCTGGAAAGGAGTAATTGGTAGTTTTATGTTCTACTTACCCATTACCCTCATCATCACTTTGTTGGCTTCGTTGTTGGTGGCCTATATTATTAATCCGGTATTTGCGGTCGATTTCATGAAAGATCAGGAGTACGACGGAAAAAGTAAAATACGTTGGACCAAAGGCACCACCGTAACCAGTATTGCTTTTGCTGTGGTGACCCTCATTGCGCATCTGGGTGGTGCACATGGGTTTGGCAACTTTGTAATTTTTATGTGGTTGCTTTTTATACTCAACAAATTTGTGTTGGTGAAATGGATCCATGCCTTTCAAACCAAGGTATGGCCCAAAGTGCAACAGGCTTATTTGCGATTGCTTGCCTGGGCACTCGATCACCGGGCTTTGTCGTTCGGTTCTGTTATCGCCTTACTGTTCATCTCCATTGCCCTCATCATGGTGCGTAGTCCCAAGGTGGTTTTCTTCCCTTCGGCCGAACCCAACTTTGCCTATGTATACCTCACTATGCCCGAAGGTACCGATCAGGTAAAGACCAATGAAGTGTTGAAGCAATTGGAAGAGAAGGTATATAAAACTCTCGAAATGGATCCCGATCATGGCGTAAGTAATCCACTGGTGACCTCCGTGATCTCGAATGTCAAAGTGGGTGCTACCGATCAGAACAGTGGTGAGATCGGCGACTATCCCAACCGCGGAAAAATTACCGTATCCTTTGTGAAGTTTGCCGACCGGCATGGAAAAAGTACACAGGTGCTGCTCGATAAGCTGAGAGAGAATATTAAAAACATACCAAGTGCACGTATCACGGTCGATAAGGAGAATGGTGGGCCACCCACCGCTAAACCTATTTTAATTGAAATTACCGGCGAAAAACTCGATTCGCTGATCAGCACCTCCAAACAGTTAAAAAAGTATCTGGATAATAAGCAGATTGCCGGTGTAGAGGAACTGAAGAGTGACTTTCAGGCCAATAAACCCGAAATTATTTTCGATCTCACACGGGCGCGTATGAATACCGAAGGTATCAGCACGGGTATGATAGCCGGCGATTTGCGTACTGCCATGTTTGGTTCAGAAATTTCTCGTTTCAAGGATGCTAACGACGATTACCCCATTACCCTTCGATTGAATGAAGAGCAACGGAACAATATCGATATCGTACGCAATATTCAAATGACCTACCGCGATATGGGTATGGGGGGTGCCGTGCGACAGGTTCCGGTGGGCAGTTTTGTGGATCTGCAATATGGCAATACCTATGGCGGTATTAAACGTAAAGATGAGAAGCGTATCATCACCCTGTCGTCGAATGTATTGAATGGATTTAATCCCAATGAAGTGGTAGCCGAAGTGCAGGCAGCAGTGGATCAATACCATGCTTCTTCGGGTGTGAATATCCGTATGGGCGGCGAGCAGGAAGAGCAACAGGAAACCATGGGCTTTTTGGGAACCGCCTTATTGATCAGTATGATTCTCATTTTCCTGGTATTAATTACCCAGTTCAATTCCTTTGGCCGCACCGTAATTATTATGAGTGAAATTATTTTAAGTATCATCGGTGTGTTTTTAGGCATCGGTATTTTTAAAATGGATTTTGTGATTGTGATGACCGGTATTGGTATAGTAGCCCTTGCCGGAATAGTAGTACGAAATGGAATATTGCTGATTGAATTTGCCGATCTGAAACTGAAAGAAGGACTGCCACCGCGCGAAGCTTTGCTGGAAGCCGGTCGCACCCGTATGACTCCGGTTATTTTAACAGCCACGGCTACCATGTTGGGGTTGGTGCCTCTGGCCGTGGGTTTGAATATGGATTTTGCCTTATTGTTTCAAACCGGTAATCCGCATATCTTTTTTGGGGGCGACAGTGTGGCGTTCTGGGGGCCGCTTTCATGGACCATGATTTTTGGTTTAGGTTTTGCCACCCTCATTACACTCATCATTGTTCCGGTGATGCTGTTGATGTCGCTGAATCGTAAAGCCAAATTGCTTAAACTCTTTAAAGGAAAATCGGCGTAAAAAAAATATCAGTCATAGAGAACTGCTTCCGTAAGTGGAGCAGTTTTTTTATGCCCCCTATGCCAATGCGGGTATAATTCTGTTAGCGTTAGGGGACCCTAACCTAAATTCCTTTTGTCTACGCAGCGTCTCCGCTTTGGTATATAATTACATAATTTATAAAATACATACTCAAGCTTAATTGCTTTCATTCACTGTTCATGCTCTGTTCTGGATTTGCAATCCTGAACCAGGATCATAGGATTTTTAATCCCCTTTCTAACCGCAGCGTCTCCGCTTTGGTATATAATTACATAATTTATAAAATACATACTCAAGGTGAATTGCTTTCATTCACTGTTCTGGATTTGTTATCCTGAACAAGGATCATAGGATTTTTAATCCCCTTTCTCCCCGCAGCGTCTCCGCTGCGGTATATAACATAGTGAGAAACCTAATGTAATTACTTTCATTTGAATCACATTATTTAACTACTCCTTCTGCTTTATCTAAATCATCTGCTCTATCTGATCCTGCCCCGACCTATTCGGGGGGGCAGACAATTGACAATCATTCTACCACCACTTTTTTAGCCGTATGCTCGCAAAAAACAAAATACAAGCCTTTAGGTAAGTGGCTCACATCCATTTCCTCTTTAGTGGTAGTAAAAAGGATTTGGCCAACAGCATTGTAAAGTATTTTTTGTTTACCCGGTGCATTTCTTATTACTATTTTAGTACTCGCCGGGTTTGGATATACCACCCACTCCGCCGCTCTCGGCTCTCCGCTCTCGCTTACTCCCTCCGGCCAACAATTACCCCCCACCGGTGCCTTACCCAAACCATAATTAGGCATATTAGGTGGCGATAATAAATTGGTATAAGGCTGCCAAACACCTTGTGGTACAAAGTGGCAACCCAAACCTTTTACATTAGGGCTATCGATATAACTCATGTATTTGCGGGTACCATTAAAATTTCCGATATACAATTTTCCGTCAGGTGCACAGGCCATTGTATTATAAGTTGGAAATCCTACAATGGTTGTATCTGGCCCTGTAATAAAAAGTGCATTATTTGAATTGGTGTCCTCAATATCGATTTGATAAATTGTGTACATGGTACTCATATAAAGCAACTTTCCATTAGGAGAAAAACAAATACCACTTTTAATATCCCAGTTTGGGTAGCTTGAAGTATCGTATGGAACTATATAGGAATTCCGGAATGTAAATTCACCATTACATCGGTCAAAATCATACGTTTCAACTCTGTTCCAGTAATAAAATGGCGGACTTGTGGTGTTTATGATGGTGCCATACATCGAACTGGCAAATTTGCTGCCATCGTCACTAAAATAAATTTGACTAAAAAAGGTACAAAAATCTCCGGTATCAGTTATTTGGTGGTAGTAAGGTCCTAATATGCTATCCTCCTGTACTATAAAATTTTGATACTGATTATTTTCACAATCGGCTTTTAGCAGCCACCAGTCTTTACCATTGCCGTGCCGTACTGCCGTTAATGCACAATTAGTATAATGCTGGTTCTCCATTAAAATTTTATTCTTTACGGTTACCTTTCCTTTACCCGCATTGCTATCCATATCTACTATACTGTAATTCAACACATCAAATTCTGTTTTTATATGGTTTAAATAATTGTTAGCCACGCTATCACTCATACCCGTACTAAAAACATAATACGTATTGCCTTTTTTTGGAAGTATGATGGAGGTTTGGTCGAAGAGACTTCCACCACCATAATAATCTGATAGTACAGTACCTTTAGGGCAGTTAACATCGTCCCCATATAACATTAGGCCTCCATTTCTA
>CAYWKR010000134.1:0-6013 GCA_964458785.1 uncultured Bifidobacterium sp.
CCTGTGCCAATGGAACCGATGCCCTGCAAATTGCTATGATGGCCCTAAATCTTCAACCGGGCGACGAAGTGATTACGCCTTCTTTTACCTATTTTGCTACGGTTGAAGTAGTGGCCTTACTGAAACTGAAACTGGTATTTTGTGAAGTAGATCCACGCACCTTTACCATGGATCCCGCGTCGGTGGAGGCATTAATTACGCCACGAACCAAAGCCATTGTACCGGTTCATCTATACGGTCAAAGTGCTCACATGGAACCCATTCTGGCTCTGGCTAAAAAACATGGGCTATATGTAATTGAAGACAATGCACAGGCCATTGGTGGTTATTATACTTTTTCAAATGGCGAACAGAAATCCAATGGAACCATGGGGACTGTTGGTTCTACCTCATTCTTTCCATCCAAAAATCTTGGATGTTATGGCGACGGAGGTGCCTTGTACACGACTGATGATGATTTGGCGCTGAAAATGAAAATGGTAGCCAATCACGGACAACGCAAAAAGTATGTACATGAAATGATTGGGTGCAATTCAAGGCTCGATACCCTGCAGGCGGCCATTCTGAGTGTAAAGCTGAAGTATCTCGATACGTTTTGTAATGCACGACGGGCGGTGGCCGATTTCTACGACCAGGCTTTTGCAGGTCATGAATGTATTCAAACACCATACCGAGCCCCTTATTCCCACCATGTTTTTCATCAGTATACATTAACTCTGAATGGTATTGACCGGGATATACTGAAGGAACAACTGGCTGAAAAAGGAATTCCAACCATGATTTATTATCCTATACCGGCTCATCGCCAAAAAATGTTCGAAGAGCTTCGGAGTGGAATGCCTGAACTGGAAATAACCGATTGGCTGACTACCCGCGTTCTTTCCCTTCCGATTCACACGGAAATGCAAAACGAAGAACTGGAATATATTACAGGGACGGTATTGGAACTGATTCAAAAATTAAAATAAGAAAACAAAAATGAAAATTGCTGTTGTAGGAACAGGGTATGTGGGATTGGTATCCGGTACTTGTTTTGCCGAATCAGGAAATCATGTGATTTGTGTAGATATAGATGCAAAAAAGGTAGAACGTTTATCGGCCGGTGACATTGTAATCTACGAACCCGGTCTGGAAGTTCTTTTTCACCGGAATATCAAGGAAAACCGTATTCGTTTTACCACAAATCTGGAGGAGGCGATTCTGCAGTCGGATCTTATTTTTCTGGCTTTGCCAACCCCTCCCGGTGAAGATGGTTCAGCCGATCTGAGTTATATTTTAGGAGTGGCAGGGCAGATAGGTGAAATCCTGAGCCGGCATCCGGAATATAAAGTCATTATAAATAAAAGTACGGTTCCTGTGGGTACAGCTGAAAAAGTAAGAAACCGTATTCTGGAAAAATACCAGGGTGAATTTGATGTGGTAAGCAATCCGGAATTTCTTCGCGAAGGGGCTGCCGTAGACGATTTTATGAAACCGGATCGTGTGGTGGTAGGTTGCAGTAGTGAACGGGCCCGCAAATTGATGCATCAGTTATATGCACCGTTTGTTCGTCAGGGGAACCCGATATATTTTATGGATGAACGTAGTTCTGAACTGACGAAATATGCGGCTAATTCCTATCTCGCAATGCGAATTACCTTCATGAATGAATTGGCGAATTTGTGCGAGAAGGTGGGGGCTGATGTAGAGACCGTGCGGGTAGGTATGGGCAGCGATAACCGGATCGGAAAGCGATTTTTATTTCCCGGTATCGGATATGGCGGAAGTTGTTTCCCGAAGGACGTACAGGCTTTGGTACAAACAGCCGCACAATATCAGTACGATTACCGGATACTGCATTCGGTGATTGATGTGAACGACCGGCAAAAACTGGTACTGGCCGATAAAATCATACACTATTTTGGTTCTGATCTGCGTGGCTTGAAGATTGCTATCTGGGGTTTAGCTTTTAAACCCAATACCGATGATATTCGCGAAGCACCGGCCCTTTATATCATCGAATCGCTGGTGAAGGCAGGTGCTGAACTGTATTGTTACGACCCTGAAGCGATGCCGAATGTAGAAGAGTATGTACACAGCCATTTGAAGAATTACCAACAGCAGATTCATTTTACCGAAGATGCGTATGCTGCCACGAAGAATGCAGATGCATTGGCGATATGTACCGAATGGAGTATTTTCAGAACACCCGACTGGGATACACTGCGGCAACACATGAAAGGGAATACCATTTTTGATGGACGAAATCTGTTCGATCTGGAAGAAATGAAGGGCATGGGCTTTTACTATAATTCAATGGGACGAAAAACCATCACATCATGAAAAGAGTGCTGATTACCGGTGGGGCTGGCTTTCTGGGTTCACACTTATGCGACCGTTTTGTATCGGAAGGATATCATGTGATTGCGATGGATAATCTTATCACAGGGAATATTGCCAATATTGAACATTTATTCCGGCATGAACATTTTGAATTCTATCATCACGACGTCAGTAAGTTTGTTCATGTACCCGGTACACTCGACTATATTCTTCATTTTGCCTCACCGGCCAGTCCGATCGATTATCTGAAAATGCCGATTCAAACCCTCAAGGTCGGATCGTTGGGAACACATAATTTATTAGGCCTGGCCCGGGTGAAAAAGGCCCGGATGCTGATTGCCTCTACTTCGGAAGTATATGGCGATCCATTGGTACATCCACAGGATGAATCGTACTGGGGGAACGTAAATCCGATTGGTCCAAGAGGCGTTTACGATGAAGCGAAACGATTTCAGGAAGCGATCACCATGGCGTATCACCATTATCACGGATTGGAGACCCGTATCGTTCGCATCTTCAATACCTATGGTCCGCGGATGCGGCTGAATGACGGAAGAGCCTTACCCGCATTCATGAGTCAGGCATTAAAAGGCGAACCTATTACGGTATTTGGGGATGGATCGCAAACACGTTCTTTTTGTTATGTGAGCGATCTGGTGGAAGGAATTTACCGCCTGCTGCTGAGCGATTATGTATTGCCCGTGAATATTGGTAATCCGAATGAAATTTCACTGAAGGAATTTGCCGAAGAAATTAAAGATCTCGTGGGGGGGTCTTCTGAAATTATATATGAACCTCTTCCGCAGGATGACCCCAAACAGCGGCAACCCGATATACGTAAGGCTAAAGAAATTCTGCAATGGGAACCCATAGTAGGGCGAAGGGAAGGATTGGCCATTACCCTGGACTATTTCCGGAAAGAGTTAGGATTATAACCAATCGTGTATTTCAATGGGTATGGGCAGATCGCAATAGGTCGCTATTGGCTTCCATTGCATACTGTCGGGATCAAGAAACGAAAGGGAACGCCTACCGATGTTCAGTTTATAATCGAGTGCCGGGTAATGAGGAACAAAGTAGCCCGGGTAATACCATTCCATACCTGATTGCCGGCAATAGGCTATCTGAAGATAAATCAGGTAACGGCCCAGACTTTTGGAAGCATAGGCAGGATCGTAAAAGGCACATATACCCTGGGCACTGTTCATGCCTAAATCAAAAAAGCTGCCACCAACCATTTCGTCCCCATCCCATAATTCGACCTGCAGGGTGTCGAATATATTTTTCTCCGGATGCGGCCATTTTAATAAAAGATCATCCGGTGTAAGGCTCATGGGGAACGGAACCGACATCGCATATTTTGAAAACAATACCTCAAGATCCATGTGCAGATCCAGCGGACGAAAGATGACCTCCAGATGTTTATTTCGTTTTTTGAGTTTAATGTAACTACTGCTTTCCTGATAGTCTTTCAGATCAATCCGAAGCCAGATGGCACGGTATATTTTATCGTCAAAGTCAAGAAAATGGGTAGTAAATAACGATTGATTCATCCGGAACCAGCCATGCTCGAGTAGCTGATCGAGTTGTTCTTTGTGAAGGACATCAGGAGTAATAAATCGTTCAATCATGCCAGGCGAAAATATTATAGAATCGTGAAAGAGCATGATGAAGGAGAAGGTCAGAAAAACGGCAATGAAATGATTACAGATAACGTTTTTTATTCCACTTAAACTTCCAACTGCATGCCGGTATAATGAAATTCCGGTTGTACCTCCCTTTGTACTGTCGCTGTGTAGTGATTCGAAGCACCGGTCTGATCTTCATTCTAAAAACATATATTAAATGGCAAGGGAAGCCAGGAAAAAATACGAATTGTTATTCGTTGCAGAAAAATAAACAGAGAAGGGGCACTGATGTTGAAATGCATGCAAGTATAGCGGGCTAATTTGCTAATTTGAATTTAATCTCTATCTTCCGCATAAATTAAAACTACCATGAGTCTTTTCTTAAAGAAACCATTGAATGCCTTACTTGCGGAAGCAGAAGAAATGGGTGAACATACCCTGAAGCGTACCCTCGGTTCCGGAGCCCTGCTGGCTTTAGGGATCGGAGCTATTATCGGTGCTGGTATTTTTGTTCGTACGGCCGCTGCTGCCGGTAATCATGCCGGTCCGGGTGTGATGATCTCGTATATTATTGCCGGTATTGGTTGTGCTTTTGCCGGTTTATGCTATGTTGAATTTGCTTCCATGATTCCTATTGCCGGTTCGGCATACACCTACTCGTATGCTACCATGGGTGAACTGATCGCCTGGATTATTGGCTGGGATTTAATTCTGGAATATGCACTCGGCGCTGCTTGTGTAGCGATCGCATGGAGTGAATACCTGAATAAACTTTGTGAACATTACTTCGGGTTTACCATACCCTATGCCTTTTGTCATTCGCCGTTTCAACTCTCGCCCGAAGGAATACGGGGTATCATTAATATACCGGCAGTATTGATCTTAGGTATCCTGACGGCCATTCTTGTACGTGGTACCAAAGAATCAGCCAATTTCAATACCGTAATTGTTATTCTTAAAGTTCTAATTGTATTGCTGTTTGTTGCCTTTGGATGGCACTTTATCATGCCCGAAAATCATGCGGTAATTATACCCCCGAACACAGGTACCAGTGGTGAATTTGGCTGGAGCGGTGTTTTACGCGGCGCCGGAATTGTATTTTTTGCTTACGTTGGTTTTGATGCGGTGAGTACGGCCGCACAGGAGGCAAAAAATCCACAAAAAGGAATGCCTATTGGTATTCTGGGTTCACTGGCTTTTTGTACTGTGCTTTATATTCTCTTCTCGTATGTGTTAACCGGTATTGCGAATTATAAAGATTTCAGCGTAAGCGGTCCCGGTCATGAAGCGGCAGTGGCATATGCCATCTTCCATTATATGCATGGTTATGAGTGGTTTGCAGGATTAATTACCATTGCCATTTTAGCAGGATTCTCTTCGGTTATTCTGGTGATGCTGCTCGGACAATCCCGTGTATTCTACTCCATGAGTAAGGATGGCTTATTGCCCCGTTCATTTTCCGAAGTACATCCAAAGTTTAAAACACCAGCGAAGGCAAATATCTGGTTATTTGCACTGGTAGGCTTTTTTGCTGCTTTTGTCCCGGGCGATATTGTAGGCGATATGACCAGTATCGGAACCTTGTTTGCATTCATTCTGGTTTCGGCCGGAGTAATCATTATGCGGAAAACCAATCCCGATACACCTCGTCCGTTCCGGGTGGCCCTCGTACCGCTGATTCCCATCTTAGGTATGCTGGTTTGCGGATTTATGATTTTTGGTTTGGGCTGGGAAAACTGGAGTCGTTTGGTTGCATGGCTTTTAATTGGCTTCGATATTTATCTGCTGTATAGTTTGAAGCATAGTCATTTTGCCAATCCTGCTACCGAAAGCCGTAAGGCAAGAATCATCAGTTTAATTGCCCTGGGAACCGCAGCCATGCTCATCCTCATGACCTGTTCACATTATGCAAAAGATCTGGGTCGTTTATTCAGTTCCTATGTTCAGGAAGAAGCCTTCTTCTACTTTGTTATAATTTTTTCAATTATTCATTTTATCGCATTTGGTATAACATATCTGAAACGCAGAGCAGCCTGATACCTCTTTTTTTATTACAGTAAAAT